>JBOFTL010000668.1:0-23234 GCA_051652045.1 Microcoleus sp.
AACTGTATCGCAAAAGTAGCGGCAATATTGGGGCTTGACCTCAGTGGAGTCAGTAGAGGCGCATTGACTTCGCCTTTAAGAATCAAGCTGTGGAGCTAGTTCTTAAGAATCCCCGTCTCTTTAGAGCGGGGAGTGTCAATGGAGGATTTAAGCAACTGTCCCAGGTGAAACGTCAGAAACTCCTTGCTCAGCGGAGCAGCGAGGGGTAGTTCATTTGGAGGTCACTGATGCTACAACAACCTTTAACTCTCGGCGACATCGTCAAAAAAGCTAATGTCACTGGCTGGATTGGCAAAGTTGTCAAAGATGAACAGTTCGGATATGTTGACGTTCTTTGGGCGTGGGATGCCGCGCCAAGTTCGGTTCTGGCATCTGATCTGCGACCGATCGAAAAAAAGCGCCAGGCTGCTTGGGTGGAAGCGTTTAGACAATGGGAGTCTCGACCAAAAAAAAGGAAAAGTAAATGGAGCTAAGAGATTATCAGGTAGAACTCGCAAAAAAAGGGCATGAGATACTTGCTGAAAAAGGTATTGTCTATCTAGCAATGGAAGTAAGGACAGGTAAGACCTTGACGGCACTAGAAATAGCACGGCTTTTTGGTGCTAAAAACGTGTTATTTTTGACCAAAAAGAAAGCGATTTCGTCAATTACTAACGATTACCAAGCGTTAATGCCTGGGTATAGTTTGACAGTAATTAACGATCAGTCTCTCCACAAAGTAGAAGGTAGCTTTGATCTAGTAATTCATGATGAACACCATCGGCATGGCGCTATGCCCAAGTCAGGGCAAGGAACTAAGTTATTCCGTGAGCTATTTTATCATACTCCTCAGATATGGCTATCAGGGACACCGTGTCCAGAATCATACTCGCAAATCTATCATCAGTTTTGGGTGTCAAAACACTCCCCATTCCCAGAGCCAAACTTTTATAAATGGGCGCATAAGTATGTCAACATCAAACAGCGCGTTTTACCACAGGGGACGATCAACGACTACTCAGACGCACGCCTGGATGAGATCTCGCCAGTCGTTGAGCCGTACATGATCCGGTTCACTCAAGAGCAAGCTGGGTTTGTCAACCAAATAGAGGAGGAGATTCTCTGGGTGCCGCAGCCTCAGATTGTGAAAGACCTCACTCAGCGGATAATTGCTGACGGTGTGGTGGTGGGCAAAAGTCACACTATATCAGCAGACGGAGCGGCAGCGTTACAACAAAAAGTCCATCAAATTCACTCTGGGACAATATTGTTTGACCCGGTAGAAGGTGAGCCGCGAGCATCAATGACGCTCAGCAATTTCAAAGTAGACTTTATCCGCGATCGCTTTGCAGGGCAAAAAATAGTCATTTTCCATAAATTTATCGCAGAGGGGAAAGCATTACTGACAGGATTGGGCGATACCGCGACCAATGATATTGATGAGTTTAGAAGTACGGATAAGTCGATCGTGCTGCAAATCGTCTCGGGGAGAGAAGGAATTGCCCTTTCTGAAGCGGAAGCAATTGTTTTTTGCAATATAGATTTTGCTAGTCTATCCTACTGGCAGTCCAGAGATCGCTTAACAACTATGAAACGTCGGCATAGCAAAGTTTATTGGGTGTTTGGAGAAGGGGGGATCGAAGAGAAAATTTATCATAGAGTGCTAGGCAAAAAGGATTATACTTTGAACATCTTCAAGAAAGACTTTGGGATTTCCAATGCTAGAGCGCGACATCCAAGCAAATCTAATCCGCAAGTACCAAAAGGAGGGGTACTACGTTCTACGGCTTGTGCAAGTCAGTAAGGCAGGTATTCCAGACTTGCTATTACTCAGAGACGGTGTTGCTTCTTTTGTTGAAGTAAAGGCCAAAAATGGAGTAATATCAGACAAGCAAAGGCAACGAGCAAAGGAGTTGCGAGCGGCGGGGTGTGAAGTGAGATTTGTTACTCAAGGAGACGTTGAAATTAAAGAAGGAAGGATAAAAGTAAATGAGCAGTACGGATTTTAAAGCTGAAGATGTCTACTGTTGCGTGCAAAGCCTGCAAGTATTGGCTTTGTCCATTGGAGAAATGGGAAAGTTTCGAGCGATCGATGGCGGTTTGGTTCAATCAATGTGTGAACACAATTTGGAGTATAGCGAGAAGTTAAAAAATGAGTAAAACATACACTTACCTTGAGCCTATTGAACTACTTCGAGCGCTACCTAAAGACCGAAGCTGTCTAACTGTAAAACAGTTGGCATTACGGCTTTCGGTTGCTGATCGTACAATAAGGAATAGGTATCAGCCACTTCTAGAATCAAAACTAGTCGAGCTAGTTCCTATTAATAAAAAACAATACGGGTACAGGAGATCCGCCCAATGCAATATTTAATTTTCGCTATTTTAATTGTGATTGCATATCACACCGGGCATAGATTTGGGTATCAAAAGGGCTGGGGCGATCGCCGGGAATGGTTCGCAAAGAATGCTGCAAAAGTGAAAGGAGGATTTTAATGGCAACACCATCACGATATTTGATCGATTTGCTGTTACGGACAGCAGATGATATTGAGACTAATCCTGATTATAATTGGTTTGACACCGAAAACTGCAATTGTGGATTGCTTGTCAGGAACGCAGGGCTGTCTTTTGATGCAAAAGAGTGTGGATTATGCACTAACGCAAGCTGGAGTATTTTTGCTAGCAACACTTGCCTACGCACTGGGTTGCCTCTCCATGGCGTGATCAAGCAGTTAGTTGCTATAGGATTGACAACCGAGGATATTTGCCAGTTAGAAACCTGCTCAAATCCAGCGGTGAAAAGAAAAATTGGAAGAGATTATTTTACCGCTTGCGATGCTGACTCAGTAGCAGTATACCTCAGGGCTTGGGCATCTATCTTAGATAAACAATTGGCTGAGCAGACTTTAAGTGTTCAAAGTGAGATACAACAACCTGTCTGTGCTATTCTGTAGGTATATTTTGGTATCAAAAAATGGCTCCTAAGCATGCTCTGCAATCACTTACAATAAATGCCTCACTACTGGGGCTACTCGCTTCTGGAGGAGCAGTAGCCAGCTCTCCTGCGTTCTGGGGGAAGGCCGCCAATTGTGCTGACGAGTTCAACGCGCCTGGTCTTGCTACTGGGCTGCGGGAAATTATCCCAGTTGTGACGGGGATGTCTGCGCTAGGTGCGATCGCTGGACGGTTCAAAGCAGGCAATGTTGCCTTTTGGACTCCCAAAGGTGTGATTGGTCCCAACCGCGAAGATTTTGAGCGAGAGGAGATCAATATTCCAATAGAATTGGCTGAGATCCGATCTCACGCAGAGTTGGGGAATAAAGCTGTAGGGCACTTGGTTGAGGTTGTCCAGGGTTTGCAGTCTCGCCTAGAGCAAATGCCCGCCGTGGACGATATTCGGGGCATTGTTGATGATTCCGTGCGCGCCGAGAAGCAAGTGGCTCTTGAACCCGTACCCATGGGTGAGGAGCGCCAGCCAGACAAGATTATTGATATTGCTCGTAATAAATTAATGGAGCTAATCTAGATGCCCACTATTAAAATGGTTGACGCAGCTAAATTTTATAAAGGTTTGCCAGGGCAGGTAGAGGCGTTTCAGCTTCTAGATAAACTCCTCACTGAAGAGCAAAAAAAACAATTCCAGGATCTATACCGCAAGGCTCCTCCCGTCGTTATTCCCGCCGTTAAACAAGACATTTACCTGTATTGCAATTGGTCGGGCAAGTATGATGAGCACGGGCTCAAGGTTTTTGGACTCTATCTAATAAACGGCGATCGCGTTGTGGATAAGCTGGTAGTTTGCAGTGGGCAAGCATACGCCCAGGATGTGGTTTGGCCTCCCGACGACTACTCAGGTAGTATGCGCCCATGTCCAGAAGGTTTCTATGACTTGGGTGCGATCGATGATATCGGATACGATCCAGGGAGTAGTGATGGCTTCGGCCAATGGACGGTACCGCTAAATCCCCGCTTCCCTTTACAGCGTAGTGCTTTGCTGTTTCACGGGGACAGAAATAGAGCAACAAGCCCTGGTTCAGCAGGGTGTCTTGTAACCTACTTTGAGAAGGACATGGCTGTCCTTGTTAAGTGGCTGCGAGCTAAATCTAAACCTACCTACCTAATCGTAGATCACGGCCTTGGATACCTTAAGGAGCAAAGCGTTAAGGTTCCCAGCCTAAAAAAGTAGGTGCCCCTCAAGGGGCAGTATTGGAGCCAGCCAAAGAAACACTGGCGTTCAAAACGGTTGCCAATAAAATTCCGCAGGATGCCATCACCTATATCCAACTATGTGAGAAAGTGGAGTTATCCCCCTACATTGACTCGCAAGGTATCCCTACTATTGGCTGGGGGCAGACCTATTACAGCAACGGGAACCGAGTGAGCATAAGCGATCGCCCAATCTCGTTGGAATTTGCTGACGAGGAGTTTAGGATTTTACTAGAACGGGACTTTTGGGTGCCTCTCAGCAAAACTATTCCTCACTGGGAGACAATGCCTGATGAAGTTCGATCGGCGCTGCTAGACCTCAATTACAATGAGGGCTACACGTACAGGGATGGCGACCATGACAGCCTGGACAGATGCTTGGAAGATCGAAATTATGCAATCCTACCTAAAATCCTTCTCAAATATCGAAATCCAGGGCAACCGGATGAACTAGGATTAGCCAGAAGGCGGTATGGTGCGGGGCTGATGGTGCAAGGGGTCGGGGCTGAAGTGGCACACAAGGCAGCATGGGCAAAGAAAGAAATAAAGGAAATAATCTGATATGATACTTTTAGGTACTTGACCGTTCTGAACACCCTGCAACACCCCCGCAGGGTGTTTTTATTGCTGCGTCAGGCAACTTTCTTCAATCCCCGCAAGATATCCTGCAATATATGCGGCTATTGCGTCGGCGGAGTACCAAAATTTTGTTCGTTGTCGCACATCCTCTTTGTATAAAGTAATTATTTGATACTCCGAACATCCCGTGTTTACCAATATTTGATATTGGCACCTAATCTTTTTTCTTAAGAAGAAATTTCGGGTAACAACTTTTTCTTCTCTGATCAACCATTTTTTACCCGTTGCTTTTTTTAGGTCATACAATGACGTAGTGAGCGTATACAGTACCAAAGGTTGTTGTACCTGATGTTCAGGCTCTAAATATGTTGTTACTGGCATAATTAGACCTTCCTTACAAAATCCTTAATGATATTATCCTTCACGGCCAACTGAGTGGCCAATTGCAATAGCATCTCGCCTAGTTGCTCGCGGGTTGCCTTGTCCACTGCAAATCGGATGTTTGCTAACTGTAATTCCTGCTCCAAAGTAAGCGTGAAAATGGTAGGATCCATGTGGACACCTCTATGTTTTTGTCCAATATATCACCATGCCTCCTGCCTTACCAGAGTACATTTTCCAGAAAGCCTCTCACTATTTTGATGCTGAGATTGGATTGATTATTGTTATCAAGAAAAATGATGAGTTCATCGTTACTCATTTTTCTCCAGCAGCAGCAAAAATTTGGGGATTTACTGACTTTGAGCAGGTGCAGCGCGAGGTGATTGGACAGCCTGTGAAGACGTTGATGCCTCGCTACGTCTGGGATGCCCATGATAAATGGATTGATGCGAGTAGGACGGCGGCGATCGATCTCAGGGACAAGAATACCGAGATGGCGATGCGTGAAATGGGCAAGAAAAATGCATTGCCTATTGCCTCCCGAAAAACAGATGTGGCAAAGGCTTTTCTGAAATTTGAGTCGTTCACCGACGGGGAGGAGATAGTTTCCCTGGTAGGGGCGATCGCAGATGTCGATCAGCAAGAAGGCGAGTCGGTAAAATTGGTAAGCACTTTTTCTTCTTTTGTCACAAAAATGATAGAAATTGACATAGAGCAAGCCGCCAAAAAGACCGAAAAGATGGCGGAATCTGTCAAAAAAATTGGGCTGGCTCTCACTTCTATGGGTGCGGTTGCTGTTGGTATTTTTATAGGAATAAAGACGTTTGTTGTAAATACATTTAATTTGGGAAATATTAAGCAAACGGATAAAGTTTTGACGGCGCTAGATCCACGGGAATCCGAAGTGTCTAACGACTTGAAGTCTGTAGCAACAAGAATCATGGCATCTGCGGATACGTTGAAAGGGCAAAAAATAGTGAGAGCATTCCTGCTTGTATATTCAGAGCAAGATGGTAAATATTACTCGAGTTTTAGACAAAATTATCAATGGGTTGCGCCAAAATACGACCGGATAAATGGGACGTATCCGATTCAAAGAGGAGTGGATTTTGAGCGGTTCACGACTATTTCGCAAGGGAAATGTTACTCTATTGATACAACCAAATTAGAGCCTACAGATTCAATGACTGGTGCCTTGCAGTCTTCTGGGGCAGTGGGTCAAATTATGTGCCAGGTGAAAAACGAAAAGCTACTGGGAGGACTCGCAATTGAATACAACGAACCCCTCAAAGACATGCAATGGGCAGAGGATCTCCTACAGATTGAAGCAGGCAGGTTTAGCACTAAGTATTTTGGCGATTAGCACTCCCGCAATCGCCCAATCCAGAACGGTTTTGCTCTATAAAGGTAGCAATGTTTATCGGGTTGGGGAAGGAACTGCGATCGCAGCATCCAAGGGGGACTACCTACAATTGGACAGCAATATAGGCACAGTACGGGTGATGTCGCCCACGGCTTATATGTGGTTTTCGCGGTTGGGAGCACGGAATGGCGGGAAGCAAACGGTGCTGACGGTACGATCCGGAGCTGTGTTTGCCAGAGTGAGACGATTTACAAGCCCGGTGTCATATTTTGGTATTGGCGATTACGTGGGACGCAGTGTTACAGCGCGCGGAACAGAATTTTACGTCGAGGTTGTGGATGGGAGGATTGTTACAATCGTTGAGTCAAGCAAAACACAAGCTGACAACGGCAAAGGGGTCACGATGCCATTACTCTCCGGTGAGGGAGCAACAATCAGTGACGATGGGATTAGGCAATTCAGGGTAGGCTATGGCCTAAATGTCAATCAGGGGAAAACTCAGGTTTTCTCAGATGGCAGAACTAATATTTTCTCCGGGTGGACGGAGCCATGGCTGAAAATCTTGGTGGACGGGCGATTGATTACGCCAGGCTTGAACGGGTATTTCAAGGTGCGGACGCGATCGCACTATTATGATGTGCTCCACCCATTTGGATTGCGTCGCACGATCTATCCCGATGGCGCAGCTCGAAACAATTTTGGGAGTCACTGAAAAACTTAATATTTGTCAAAATCCCGTAATTCCACTGATACATTTTTGGCTTATAGTGGGTAATATAACTGTATCAACAGTTTTGGCTTATCAACGTGAAAAACTTAATCTTGGCTGTAGTCATCGGTTCAGTCGTGTTTACTGGCTTGGCCTGTGGGCAATCAAAAAAAGCTGAACCTGGGCAATTGCAAACCGCGATCGAGCAAAGAAATCAGGAGCTGAAGAAATATGGATATTAAGCAGGTACTGGAAGACAGCAAAAGGTACTGGGATACAAACGGAAAGGAAGGTCAGCTAGCAGACTTGATTGGGGCAGGCTTGAGGGATGCAAACTTAAGTGGGGCAAACTTAAGTGGGGCAGACTTAAGTGGGGCAGACTTAAGTGGGGCAGACCTGAGTGGGGCAGGCTTGAGGGATGCAAACTTAAGTGGGGCAGACTTGAGTGAGGCAGACTTAAGTGGGGCAAACCTACGTGGAACTGACTTAAGTGGGGCAGACTTGAGTGAGGCAGCCCTACGTGGGGCAAACCTACGTGGAACTGACCTGAGTGGGGCAGACTTGAGTTGGGCAGACCTACGTGGGGCAAACCTAAAGGGCGTAAACCTGAGTAAGGCAAACCTAAATAAGGCAGATCTACGTGGAACTGACTTGGGTGGGGCGGATTTAAGTGGGGCAGACCTACGTGAGGCAGACCTGAGCGGGGCAGACTTGAGTTGGGCAACCCTAAGCGGTGCAGACCTACGTGAGGCTGACCTGAGTTGGGCAAACCTGAGTGGGGCAGGCTTGAGGGATGCAAACTTAAGTGGGGCAGACTTGACTGGAGTAGACCTGCGTGGAACTGACCTGAGAGATGCAAACCTAAGTAAGGCAAACCTGCGTGGAGCCAACTCGTGTGGAGTTGGCCCGCGTGGAGTTGGCCTGCGTGGAACTGACCTAAGTAGGGCAAACCTGAGCGGCGCAGACCTAAGTGGGGCAGACCTAAGTGGGGCAGACCTAAGTAGCACTGACCTGAGAGATGCAAACCTAAGTAAGGCAAACCTGAGTTGGGTAGACCTGCGTGGAGTAAACCTAAAAGGCGTAAACCTGAGTAAGGCAAACCTAAGTAAAGCAGACCTGAGTAAAGCAGACCTGCGCGATGCAGACCTGCGTGGAACAGACCTGTGTGATGCAAGCTTGTGTGGGGCAAACCTGCGTGGGGCAGACTTGAGTTGGGCAAACCTGAGCGGCGCAGACCTACGTGAGGCAAGCCTGTGTGATGCAGACCTGCCCACCAGTGAACAGCTACTGTCCCACCTGTCCGCTCACATCAAAACAGAGCAATACAGTCAGTCCATTTGGTGCGGCACTAATTGTTGCCTATCTGGGGCATCTGGACAATTGATCGGCAACCAATCTGCGGGAGTAGCATTAATAATGCAGGTGCTACCTGAGTTTAATGTTGATGTGCTATATCAATTTGATCCTAAACTGGCGATCGCTGAATTAGAGAGGGTGGCAGCTTTATGATCCAGTGCCCAAAATGCCACAGCTCAAACACCGCTCGCAGGAGCTGGGTAGAGCGATTTACTGGCGGTCAGATCAATAAATACCACAAAATAATCTGCCTGGATTGCGGTAAGTCCAGTGTCACCGACATTCCTTTCAAAAAATTGCCTGCTAGGGTTCCTGTCTGCTGCCCTTGGAGGCGGCATTATGCAAAAGGGCTGTGCGAGTGCTGCTGGAAGGCGGAAGCGGAAAAACGGAGGAGGGCTCGCCTTAACGCCATCCGCTCCGTGACCGCTTTGGACGGCTAAATGAGTGTTGCACCTGGATCTCTGGCATTTTAGGTGCAATATCTTGTTTATCAAGGTTGTATTGGATGGGTTCAAATTCGGTATTTTGGTTCGCCCAACAATAACAGATCGCATCGGCAAGGTCAGGCGATCGCCCCAGTCTTTCTTTAATATCGTCCTTACCCTCCACCTGGATGCGCCCTTTTTTGCTCAGGTCTCCAGCCGTGGGAGGCACTAATTTCCAGCGAGCGGCACACAATTCGCTCTTAAGGCGCGAGTCACGAGGCAAGCAGATATTCTCTCCTATTTCTGGATCTAATGCCTCACGGAGTAACCAGAGTAGTTCTGCTCGTTTATTATAAAAAGCCAGTTTGCCACTGCGATCGGATTTAATAGATTTCTCCCCGCCGCCGATCGCAGCCACATTAGGGTAAGTATCTTTGAGGATATCGTAAACGCTAGTTCCTACCCCGATCACGTCAACGTTGATACTGCATCCTTCCTCGTAATGTTTTACGACCTGGGCGGCGACCATGCCGCCGTCAGGGGTGGCAGATCCTGGATGTTTGTGCAACTCCTCAAACCAGTACCCACGCCGCAGAGCAATAATAGTTTGATCTTTGCCACCACGAGCAACATCAACGCCCATTGCTGTTAAGTTACTCGGTAATGGGCAGCTATTTTCCCAGCGCTCAAACGCCCGTTCCACCCAAATAGAAGGGATGACTTGCCATTCATCATCGTCCATGGACAATGACATATCGCCATACAGCAATTGCGATCGCAGTGGTTCAGGGAGAGATTTAAGGGTTGTTCGGTAGGATGTATTTTTGAGGGCAAGATTGTCTTCTAACGTCGCCTTGATAAATGTTCTAGACATTGGCTCGTATAGTTCACCGTCCAGCTCAAACGGCTCTGTGTGCTCAGTTTCGGTGTCCTTCCCGTCAATGTTGACAAAATATCTAATCTCTCCAGGTTCGGCGGGGTTTCCATGGAATGGATCAACCCAGGGGGCAAATACTTCTTTTACCCATTCTCCTTCTGGAGTAGAAGGAGGGTTGAAAGTGATCACGCACTGGCATTTTTGCTTAGGATCTGGCGATCGCATCCAACCCATTAAAAACTGAAGAGTTGCCCATCCTCCCGGCAACTCTGTTACTTCATCGACAAGCAACCCAGAGTGTTCTCGACCTCGGTAGTCCTGCTTATCCTTTTCGTATTGAAGCGCTCCCATCTCAATGATTTTACCATCGGGAAAACGCCACATTTTGTCAATCGAATTATATCGCCCGCCACTGCCCGTAAACATTTCACGCGATCGTTCAATGATCTCTTTCAAGTTGGGGTAGGTTTTGCGAAGTATTAATGATTTTTTGTGCTTAAGATAGGCTGCAAGCAATATTCCGCAAGTCTTGGAGCCTCCGCCACTCCCGCCAAAACCTACCAAGGTAGCATCGCACTCTAGCAGTTTCTTTTGGATGGGGTACGGTTCCCAAGGTTTCCATTCCGGGTCTGCGTCAGCTTTGCTGCCAGGATCCGTAAATAAATTACTCTTGAGGTTCGGTAGTGTCCTGAGCATTTAACCTTACCCGATACCCGTCCTCAGTCTTTTCCACATTGCCATAGGTCTTAAGGGTAGCAAGGGCAACATTCAAGTCCGACAGCATCCCCAAATGTTGCATTATTTTGCCCAAAGCATCAGTTTTGCTATGCATCTTTACCCTGATGCCTTCCCTCCCTTTGCTGACACTCTCAACCGCCATCCTCGCTTCTGGCGTCCACTCTTCAGAGTCTGTCAGGATAACTTGCCCATCTCGCAGCTCCAGTACATCAGTGATAGGAGTAAATGCGATCGCTCCCAGTGTGTTTAGTGTTTTGTCGGTAGTAATGTCTGTCCTTTTCGCCGCTAACCCTTGCAGTCTATGGATTTCAGCCTGTACGTCAAGATTTGTCAAAATCTTTGACCCAAGCCTTCTTGCGCTTTCTTTGCTAACTTGATATCCTGCTCTTTGATAAGCCAAGGTAGCATTTAGATCTACTAAATACTCGCGGCAAAAATTCTTTTGCTTTTCTGTTAACGCCATTTGACCATTACTATTTTTGCAACATTTTATCCACAATCAGCCAAACTGTCAAATCCCCCTCTCCACAAGCGTTACATGATACCGACTGGGCGAGATCCGGTTCATATCGCCCAGTTGCCGCAATAACACCCAGGATTTGCCGCCGTCATTCGAGACGTACCAAATTGAGTTAGGCAGTAGTCCAGTCAATCCCTTGCGCTTCAAAACCTTGTCCATAGTGGCTTTTGGGATTGCCGCATAGTAGGTGTTGAACTGCTCTGGATCTACCAGTGCGTTCGCGCCCTCATTGTGGACGACCACCCCATCGTGGTGGACGATGGGGTTTGGCTTGATCTCGGTATCGTCAAATTTTAGGCGTCGGAAATTCACTCCGCGAGCCTGTGCCCGACGGTCAAACTCAATGCCCTGGCGTGTTTGGAGTGTCGTCATCGATTCACCCTCAAATTGGGTGGGGGAGGAGTCTCAGGAGGTGAGCTTGGCACAAACACGTGAAATTGCTTGTAGGTGCCCAAATGCGTATACGATCTACCAATTTCAGGATTTTTTGCAGGTTCAAGAGCTGCGCCGTCTGGCAACTGCGAAACAGTGTCCAGACGCAGTCCGTATCGCCCGCGAGAGAGGGGAGCCATCCCAGACTTTGACAATTTAGCAAACAACTCATCCAAACTTTCGTCAGTAAATTTTTTAATCATCCAAAAGCCCTCGCATAATTTTCCGCCGCCATCTCCTCAAACCGTGAAATATCCTCGTCATCCACAAATAGCACATCATCTGGTGCGAATGGCCCCTTCTGCGCGAACCGAGCCATTACATAGGCTGAGTAGGTCAGATCCGAGTAGTACGTTAGCCCCTCATCCCGCGTAATCCTGCGATTATTGACGGTATCAGTAAATAATGCGCCACTATCTATCCCGAACGCTCTATCGGGGATTCTACGCCCGGACTTGGACTTTTTCTTGCCCTTGGAGGAAGCTGCGTAGGGAGTGGAGGCGGCTGCAATCCGGTATCGTTGGGCGGTTTTATTGCGGTGATGGTTGTAAAAATCCCGGTAGTTGCGCAGGATGCCAGAGTCAATCACGTCGGTGATCAGCAATGCCAGGTCGGTGGCACTGCGTTTGTCTACGGATGCGATGATGGGAACAATAGTCATAGCCCAATAATACCAACAAAAAAGCCCACTTGACTAAGGTGGGCTAGAAAGTCAGGAAGAGAAAAATTTGTTAGGGGACAGGCGGCAATGCCGTGTCTACGATCGCCTGGATGTCGGCATCCTCGAGGGCATCCGCATCAACCATTTGCTGTAGGCTGTTGGCTTTTGCCAGCGCTTCAGTGGCAGCTAATTGAGCCTCCTGCACCGCAGCAGCATCGGCTGCATCATTGGCCATTGCATCGGCAAGTTGTTGTTTGAGAGTTGCGATCTCGGTGGCAGAGGCAACGTAGGCATCTGCCAATCTTTTTACACTATCTACTACGCTCATAAATAATCCGTGGGGGTCTAACATGGGCATTCGGGAAGATCCGACTGCCCAATGATACCATTATCGATCGCCGACGGGAATCACAAAATCGTCAGGAACAGACCCATTGCTGTGGTTGGGGTGTTGCACCCGGAACACGGTTGTTTTGCGCTGAGGGCGCTGACCTTGCCGCTGGATGACGCAGGTTTCCTGCATGGCGGTGTAAGTAGGCATTACTCGCAGGGTGCGAACGGTGCAGGTAGCGGCGGAAATTGCAATAGCGGCGGAAAGTAACATGGTGTTGTGTTTTGAACTCTATAACGTTAGTGTGCCCAATCAGTTTTGAGATTGATCAGCAAGTAATTTTTCTAGGTCCATTGGCATGATGGGAATTAAATCATCCCGTTCAAGCCAGCGCTCAGGAACATGCATTGCTGGCACCCCGACAAACCAGCGATCGCCAACTTGGAAACAATTCGGGAAATAGATCCTTGATTCAGTCACCCATGTTTGATGAAAAATCCCCAACTCTTTCATGACGGGCTCTCCGCACTCGGGATAGGTTAGGGAGGCAAGAAGCTTGCTGATCTCTCTGCCCCGTTTAGTCTTAGTGTTTGGCCTTAAGTAGCCAGGCCAGTCTTTGGCCGGAACCATCCCCTCAATAGGAGCCAAGTCATCCCCTATTGCAACAATAGTATTGCGGCCAAAGAAGCCGGGGCGAATAATCATTCGTTCCGTGCGAAAAGATTTTACGGTGGCTTTAACCGTTTCGAGATGAGGCTTGAATACATTTTCTAGCCAATCGATCGCCATCTCCAAGAGCCGTCCCTGAAGTTCAAAATATTGTATTTCCATCAACAGACCTCCAAAAACGTTCCAAATTTTGCAAAATGCTCCCGGAAGCCCTCGCTGTTCCAGCCAAAATACAAGACAATGCTGGGGAAATAGGGGCGATCGCCAGTAAACCTCATCCGACCCGAAGACTTGATAAAGCCCTCCTCGCCTGTAGCAGTCCCCTCCACAGATGTCCAGAGCGCGGCTAATGCCGATCGACAATGCCAAGGGCGACGGCTCAAGGTTTCGGAGCCATTGTAGCCAATGTAGATCGCCTGCGCCAAATGAGAAAAATCATCAAATCGGTCAAGGCTATTAACCAATTTGTCCAGCCATTGGTGACAGGATGGGGGTTTGGGCTGACCTGGCAGAGATTGGGAGCCGGGAGGATTAAGGAAAACCGTTTGGCAGGTAGTCCAATCTTTGTTGAAACCATCTTCTTCTTTTGTGAAAAATTTGGCAGCACCTACTACCTCGTTAAATTCCTTACTACTGGCTGGGTCAAGGTCTATTTTACTCATCACGGCATGGGCTGCCTTGATCACAGACCTAGGCGTAGGATGCTCATGATGAGTTGCCGCTGCGTTATTTACTGCTCCAGCCATACCTAAAACTCCTCTCCTTCTGGAATATCCGCCCATCTCAAATTTCGGATCGATCCTTCACGGCGAACGATCTCCAGCAGGGTATTGATAGCTTCCATCGGGCTATCAGAAACAAACTCTGACCACTCACCAGAGTGGTCTTGGACTGCAATTTGAAGCATTTATTTATCCGTAAATAGACTACACGCGGTTTCTCCAACAGCTGAGATTGCAATAGCGGCTGAGATTAACATGGTTTTTGTTTTGAACTCTGTAACGTTAGTGTGCCCAATAGTTTTTGAGATTGATCAGCAACCCTCCAAAACTTCACGGGTGATAAAGCTCTTTTTGAAGAATACGATCGCCCAGAATTGAACTGGGCAGAGCACAAAAGCTAGGGTGATCACTTGCGCAGGTCTTGCAAGCGTAGTAGTTCTTGCACTTTTTCCAAGCACCTTAGAGGAGTGGGCATATCTTTGAACGAAAGGTCTAACTCAGGCACGACCCAGCAACTGCCACAGTAATGTAATCCTCTACGACCATCAAAACCTGAGGATAACTGCTCCTCATATTGAAGTGTAAAATCAAACTTATTTAAGGCTGCTTCGGCATTAATATGGTTGCAATAAACTAGATAATGGTAGTCTTTGCCACTAAGTAAATCGATGCATTCCTGAATACTTTCTGCCTTTTGCCATATTTTTAATGCATTTTTAACTGCCTCATTGTGTTTTGTGTAGCAGTGTTCTTCAAAGCTTGGGTGTGGAATTGGCTTACTTGCTATGAATTCTTCCGGAGTAGGCCCATACCAAGGTTTTTCTGGCAACATTATCTAATTACCTCTAGAAACAACATCCTATTACTGGGAATACGATCGCCCGTGATCGACCCGTACCGAGCCTACCAACTAGGCGATCGCTGAACTGACTTCAATGGCAATTGTCACCATGATCATTTATCGGTGAACAAACTACACGCGGTTTCTTCAGCAGTTGTGGGCAGCAGGCAGGCTGTCCAGGAGACAAACTGGTCACGCCGTTTCCGGCAACAATTGCGTGCAGCATCAAAGTGGCTGCATACTCCGCAGGTCGGTTGGGGCGTAATTTTGAGGAGTGCTTGCAACAACTCAGGTAATTTCTCGCGCTTGGAGCAAGCGATCGGATGGGGAAGTGCCACAACCCCCACCTGAAAGATCAGGTAGAGTTCAAGTCCCTCCACCCAAGTGGCTAATCCTAAAAGCTCGCCGTTAGGATATTCTTGGGTGACGTTTAGAACTTTTGGGCTGTTGATCCGGGGTTCGACCCGGAAAACTTGATTGTCTGTGCCATGGATTAGTGTAGAATTCATAAGTAGCCTATATAAAAGAGTGATGAGAGGGCGGCTTTAACGGGTCGCCCCTTTTTGTGCCTATGCCAATTTACTAATCACGTAGCCTCGAATCTCGTCAGCGGCCTCGTCTGAAACAGTCCAGATTTTATTCAGCTCCTCAATTGCTAATGCAATCGCATGATCTAGATCATCAGCAACCTCGGAGTAGGGAGCCACAAATTCTTCGGGAGTGATACTGCCAACAAATACTTCGTATGCGTTCATTTTTTTGCCAGTGATTTACTCAACTAAATTGAGTATACCCCACTATTAGCCAAAAATTACATCAACCGGAGATCTTTTTTTACAATCTTTGCAGCGAACCGCCCGAACGCCCTCTCTATATAATCCGTCAAATTTTGTCCGGACTGACCCGCACCGGGGGCATGGTGGCGCAGAGTCTGCCCGAGATCCCTCGGTCTGGGTGTGTCCACACTCGGGGCATCTCCAGCGCCGTCGTCCGGCCTGAGTTCCGTGCCCCCAAACCTTGGGGGCACCACATTTGTTACATTTCATTTTTGTCTTTTGGCTGATAGTAGACAAAATTGTAGCACAGGGCTATAGTTGGGGGGCAGTCAATCGAGGCACATCATGAAGCAACAATGTGGTAGTTGCCGCCATTTTGAGTCGGCTCACGGGTTTTGCCAAGATCAAATCATCTTGGAGGGAGACGTACAATATTTCCGCCCAACGGCTGACTTGTTGGGGGATAATTGCAAATCGTTCCAACGCTGGAACGAGCCAAAACATACTATTTTTTCGTGGTTTTCAGGGAGTTAGAAATGTCAAATTTAGCAGTATCGGCAAGGCAAAGCGCGATCGTAGAAGATCGCTTTAATCAAGAGCAGGTAGATCTAATAAAAAGAACAATTGCAAAAGGAGCTACGGACGATGAGCTGACGTTATTTGTCCAGCAATGCAGTCGCCTGGGACTAGATCCGTTTGCAAAACAAGCGTACGCGGTCAAGCGGTGGGACAGCGTTGAGAAGCGAGAAGTGATGGCAATCCAGGTTAGCATTGACGGCCTAAGGCTCGTTGCTGAGCGGACAGGTAAATATCAAGGGCAAGTGGGACCATTCTGGTGCGGCAAAGACGGCGAGTGGAAAGATGTCTGGCTGGCTGACGAGCCCCCCGCAGCGGCAAAGGTAGGTATTATTAAAGCAGGTTGTCGAGAGCCGTTTTGGGGAGTAGCTCGATATGCTTCCTACGAACAAAAGACGAAAGAGGGGAAGCCCACTAAATTTTGGGCAACCATGCCTGACGTGATGATCGCTAAATGCTTTTCAAGGGATACTCAAGTCCTGACGACAAATGGATTTGAATATTTTCATCAAGTAACGGGGAAAATATTGCAAGTAACAGAGTCGGGGTGCAAAAAATCAGATAGCGTTCCTTTCTGTCAGCCATATTTTGGCCAAATGATTGAAGTGAATGGGGACATGCTGAATTTCAGCGTGACGCCCAATCACGACATGGTGACAACAGTAGGCAAAGTAGAGGCTCAAGCGATGCTGGCTACTGCAAAGATTAGGCCAACATGGCGCATCCCTTTGTTAGCTCCAGGGTCTGAGATTGATCACTCAGTATCGGATAGGACGCTGGCATTAATTGGTGTTGTATTAGCTGATGGGCATTTCAATGGACACCAAAAATGGAGCGTAGCAGTTTCTCGTCCAAACAAAATCAAAACACTGAGGGAGTTAGAGCCTGTATCAGAAAGAGTCGTGCATTCAAGGGGGTCTGTTGCAGTTACTGAATTCCGCGAAATTATTACAAATTTCGACAAGAGACTGTTTACGTACGAAGTCTCAGATCTGAGTGCTTTCTTGAATACAGATAAAACTGTGAAGACAGAAGCTTTCTTAGACCTCAGTCAACGTCAAGCCAAAATAATTATAGATGCGTGGATTGATTTTGACGGGCATACACACAAGAAGACAGGAGCTAGAAGGGTATACACCAGCAGAGAGGATCATGTAAAAGCAATTGAATTGTTGGCGGTTTTAGCTGGGTATTCTGTCAGCGTTCCTAAGCGAAGAACCAGCGACATAGCAAAAATTCCAAACTACTCTTTGAGTATCAGTTCCACAGAAACGGTTCCAGTTGTAACAAACAACAAAGAAAGACCTTCAATCTCTACCGCACAACAAAACGATAATGAGGTTTGGTGTGTGACAGTCCCCAGCGGGAAAATAGTAGTGAGAAGACATGGGTTTTCAATGGTTTGCGGCAATTGCGCCGAAAGCTTGGCACTCCGCAAAGGCTTTCCCCAAGAACTTTCCGGCGTTTATTCGCCGGAAGAGATGGGCACAGATCCAAAAGTTTTAGAGGCTGACGTAATTGAGTACATGTCCCGCGAGGATCTCGCCTTAATGGGTGAGGCGGCAAAGGCAGCGGGCTTACAGAAAAAAGCTTACGAACTTTACCTGCGGACAGAGTTTCCGGCTCGCCCTCAATCTGAGTTTGAAAAAAGCCGCCTGGACAAGATCCTGGGCGACTTTGAGGATCAAGCCATTGTCGCGTATTGGAACCAGCGCGCCAACCCGCCTGGGATTGAGTAGATTTGTAATTTTACCTGAGGGAAAGACCATGAAACCTTTAATGAACACAAAGCATATGTCTTTTGGAGATGAACAGGTAGGTAGTTACAAAGACTGTCCACAAACTGTATACAACCTACTCTCGATAGTTTTAGCGACTGACGAGCACCGCAGCCTAGATAGGTATAGATTCCGGTGCTTTTTCTTTGCTCCCGAGAAAGGGAAGAGCAAAAAGCAGCCTGTCACTGTCAAGATTTTGGGCGATCTAGAAAATCTATACGCCCATGCTGATATCCAACTCATCCTTGATTTTAAATATTGGATGGAGCACCCCGAGAAACAAGAAATCCTACTATTCCGCGAGCTATGCCGATTAATTCTAGACGAAGATGGCGATCTAACAATGGCGGAGCCAGATATCGTGGATTTCTATGCTGTGTACAAGCGATACGGCGATTGGAGAAAAGACTTGGCACCGATCGCCCAACAGTTGAATTTGCTTGAGGAGAGTTTAGCGTGAGGAAGAAAAACCCACCAACGGTTTCAATTGGACAACCTGCTATTCGCTCTGGGAACTACGTCGATAGTCCCTGCGGTTGCATCCGAATAATAAGTGTTGTCGGTGACACAGTCACAGGGACAAGGTTCTCAAAAACTTATTGTGTATCAAAAAAGGATTGTGTTCCTATAAATGGCTGGAACTCTTCTCAAGGCTAACTACAGCGTCCACTCCTTGCACCCTGGCAAGGAGTGGGTTATTTCGGTAAATGGTGAGCGGATTGGAACTGTTCGCCAAAAAGACAACTTGTACGGATGGTGCGATAAGCGTGGCGGGCATTGGTTTCCCACGTTTGATGTTGCAGCGGAAAGAAGGATAAAAAATGAATAACACCTACCACAACCTACTCAACAACATCAACCAGTCCAGCGACGATCGCCATCGTCGCACCCTGGATAGGGCTGAAAGGCTAGCAACCTCTCAGCAACAATACGCCGTTATTGGGGCTCGCAGTGGCGGCAAACAGCTCGTCAGTGTGAAAGGCTCTGGGCTGGTAGAGGTGGGCGTTTTAACGAGCGCCCATCTGCCAGTGGGGAGTGTAAGGTCGTTCTTTTCCGCAAACGGGACGACTTCAGGTTATGTTGATGCAGTGGGGCCGTGACATGGCTGGATACATTGGGAATTTTGAGTGCTTTTATAATGCCCTATCAACAGACCTCAGGTGTACGGTTAATCCGCGTGGTCCCTGCGAGGGGTGCGAGGATTTCGTTGCAAACCCAGATCTACCAGAACAATACGTTGACCTACTGAGGCAAAGGCAACGCCGCAAATAAACAAACCCCCTACCGTATTCCCGGAACAAGACAATGGTAGGGGGTTTCTCTATTGTAGCATGGTTAATGCTCAAAATAATCTGTTATGGCTTGATCCAACGCTGGAGTTATTTCGTAGTGATTAACCGAATCATATCGCCCAATCTGCTCCGCAAATGCAGGCTGAATTCGTGCTTTCACAAATTTCCCCAAAGCAGATCCATTCCCGATCTGAGACTCAGGGTATCCAAGGGTCTTAGCCCTAATTTTCACGATCGTATATTGCTTGGGTTTCTCAGCGACTGGCAAGTACTTCAGATTTTGTTGCAAAGATAATTCATCTACCAGCAAATCTCCTACCAACTGCTTTAGTAAGCCATCAGGCAATTCTGTGATTATTTTTGCCGCTTGGATGTAATCGACCGCGTCCCGTGTTGGCAACACCCGTTGAACGGGTTGTTGAATTTCAATCACCTCAGCTTCTCTCGTTTTGATCGCAAAATACGATTGCGCTGCCGCAATTTCTGGCTTGCGCGGATCCCCATTTTGAGCGGTTAGATAACAAGCGTATCGAGACAGTCTATAGTCCAATTTAGGTCTTCCGGGTTCTCCAGGGGTTTTCAGGGTCAACCCTGAAAAATGCTCCAGCGTTGAGTTTCCAGTGTTTTGGCAAGATGCTTTTGCTTTTTCAACAACATCTTCAAATTCATTCCATCGAGGATACCCTAATAGACTCATTAGTTCTCTAGCTAGCCAAAATTCGCCGTCTGCATCTTCGTGGCGAATCGCGTCAAATGGGCTTTGGTTGTTTGGTACAATATTGTCAGTCATTCTGTTAACCTTGCTAACGTTTGATTAGTCCCCCGACCAGAGAGATCGGGGGCATCCCAATATTTTATCACGATCGCCCATGCCCATCCAGGACGATATCGACGCCGCAAACCTTGGGCGGTTAGAGCGTGAGGCTCAACGACAAAAGAGAGCCGCCCAGCAAGCCCCTGTAGTGCAATATATGGGCACAGATGGTGCAACAGGCCAGGCACGGGTGATTAGTGGGGCTGGAGCCGCTCCTGTGCGGGTAGCAGATCACTCCAACACGCAGGCGCGCCCAGGTGATATTAAGCGCGGGTTTGCCGGAGGATTCGATCGTGGGAATGTGCGCAAACCCAAAAATCCAGTAATCCCCCAAAAGAAGGGAGATGTGAAGGTTGTTGCCTATCGCTTTAATGGTGCTACTTATGAAATTTGGCTAGGCGGCGATCGCGCAGAACCATTGCTTGTTAAAACAGACATTACAACTCGCCCCGGCGTTTGGTTGGATCTTACTGGATCGGGAGAAAACGACTGGATTATTGGTGCGACATGGGGAGCGAGCAATAATCGCACAATTGCCGTTTATCACGGTGCGGATCGATCCCTTGATTGGGAGCTGCAAACATCTATAACCTTACTAGAATACGGAGGATATGGCTTTTGGGCTCAACAAGCACCTAGAGGATACCAGCCAAACTCGTCCAACTTTGCATCTCAGCAAACAATCAATCTTCCAACACAAGTTTTTGGGCAGGTAATTGGAAGCAATTGCCACGATGGCATCCAGGGGCAAAATAGTACTGTTACTGTTCAGTATTGCGAGAATGTTGATATTGTCGGCAACGCAGACGTAACAAATGGACAAGACGTTAACTGGACTGGGTTCCAGTCATTGTCGTACCCGCTGCCGTTTACTGGCAGCAATGTTTTTACTCAGAATTTTAGAACTCGGGATTATTGGGAAGGAGCAGTGCAAGGACCAGGCTATTTGGGACCAGGGGGAGATGGGTGCGCTATTGGAGGAGCGGAAATAACTGGCACAGAGCTAAGGCCTCGCCATCGTAGAGACGCAACGTTTGTTCAAAATAGAAATTTTAGCGCCCAGTGGTACCAGCCATTTGCATATCAGGGAGCAATCAACAATAACGCGGGAACGCAGATTATTCAGAGACAGTATGAAACAGTCACCTATGGCGGATTTTCTGGGAATGTAAAAAGAAGAGATTATTTTGGGAAATGCACTGCGTTTACCTCTCCGTTGGCTGATCGCTGGTCTATCGGGATAACAAATTTTGAGTTATGGGATCTTAGCGGAATCCCTTCTAATACAGCTAGCGGAAATGGGATTACGGTTGCTGACAGCGTTCAGTCTTGGCTATCCCCAACGATTAGCAAAACATCTTTTGTCAATGCTTTTACAAACACAATCAACGCAGGGGCTTCTGGGACTGCCGCCAGGGAACTATATTACCCAGTTCTTACAGTGCAGCAAGGATGCATTTTTGAGAAACGCTCCTACTCGGGAGAGGTATTCATCGATGTAATCCAAGGGATCACAAACTTTTCCGCACAAGAGCAAGTGTCCCGCTGGCTGAATTGGAATGGTCAGCCTGAAATAGAAATTACCTCGATCCCTGGATCTGAAAACAACATTCAGGCAGGCGAACAAGTTTATCCAAATTACTGGAGGGTAGACCTTCAAGCGTTGAATACTGGGATTTTCGAGGGAGACGTGGAAACTCCCGTCTCTAAGTTTGTTCCTACCATTGCAGCGAACAAACTAACCTGGGATGATCCTGACGATCCAGAACCAAAACTCGCATTATCAATGGGAAGTATCGGAGATAATCCCAGGTTGGTAGTTGCTAAATATTGGGATGGTTAGGAGAAGCCATTGCCGTTGTTATAAACAGCGTCTATTTGTGTGGCAGAAGGTATTGATCTTGAGAACCCTACTTTTTTAGCTAAAGCATTTAACCCATACCTTCTGTTTGAATAGACCGCCCCAATTCTAAATGCAGAACTACTAGCGCGTGGAGAGAATCCTACTGCGAATGGCGCAGATGACTGTTGTGTCTGGTTGACTCGAATTGTGATTATTCTGGTAGCAGCCTCCCACCACGCTTGAATCACATAATCTGTATTAATTACTAGGCTAGGTAAAGTATTTGGAGAAAAGGAGATGATGCCAGATGCACCAGGCAAAGTTAAATCATAAATATTAAAACCTATTTTCCCAGTATCACTCAAATAAAACGAATATTCGCCTGGAGGTGAATCTTGATCGTATTTCGACAAAATAGATTGCACTTGTCCAGCGGCAGGGATAGAGGTGAAATTCAACATTGCGCAAATATAAATATTCAATCCAACGCCAGATTCCAGCGTTGAATTAGTTGCAACTTCTAATGTAGATTGCTGAACAGGCGTTGTCTGTCCATTCCCTGTAAACGATGCACCAGTAAAGGTAGAATCAAATCCAGGCGAGTTAAATGGCGCAAGATGATTGGTTCCTGCCGAATCTTGTCTATTCCCAGAAGACTCGCCTAGGTACCATTTAGAGGTGAAGAAGTTTGCTAGCGGGTCTGACGGTGCAGACGCAAATACAACCGTAGCAATACCACCGGAGATCGAAACAGAAGCATTCGGGAAGATAAGCCCTGTCACTGCTCCAGATGGCGTTCCATCCACTTCTTGGACATTAATAGTACTTCCAGAGCCAGCTGCTCCTGTAGCTCCTTTTAAGGCAAAACTAATTCGCACATTGGCATTGTTTGCGATCGCGCCTCCCACTCCTGATGCGACTGCTGGCAGCTCATACACCGTCCCATTTTTCGGTGGGTTGCCGCCCCAAGCACCTAACGTATAATTTACAAAATTAGTAGGAGCCGTTTCGTCAATAATTTGAATTACAGAACCAGGCGTAAGATTCTGCCAAAGCGTTGTGAGGTTTACTGCTGTTGGAGTAGAACGATCACTCTCATGCAAATAGAGGATTCCGCCAGAGAACCGGGCATTCCCTGATGGAGTTGTACCGCCTGTGGTGAGAGTGTACGCTTGCCCACTGGGGATGCCATTTGTGCCAGAGGTAGGAGCGTCGCTAATTACAGTAAGGTAGACAAAATCTGTGCTACCTATTGCATCATTGCCCGTTGCCTCAAGCGCAACAGGGACGTTATAGCACGGGACATCCCCATTTGCATCCAAGACTGGGGCACCAGTCGATCGATACCTCGCCCATGCTGTAG
>JBOFTL010000669.1:0-3497 GCA_051652045.1 Microcoleus sp.
AGTCAGTAATTAGATCTTGTTTTGGTGAGGTTGGATACACGCCTGCTTCAAGGTGGGATGAGGAATTTGAATCAATGTTGGCGGCCTGTGGGGATGATGCTGAGCCTGATACAGCTTATGATGATTGGGAGTGTGAAGAAATTGAACTTATTTGTAGTTTTGGTGAGATCGCAATCTATCGGCGAGATCGTAGAAATGTTTATGAATTTAATATTTTTAGGCTTCATGGTAACTATCTGGATACTGATGAATTCAACTGGAGCAGCAACCTTCGCGACTTAGAACTAACTGAAGAGCAGCAAGGTATTCTGGTTAATCTATTAAAGTCTGCTCTAAAAAAATCGCTGCAAAGATATTCGCAAAAATCATTCTCTGCAAATGCCCGTTACATTCAAGAATCATTGCTGGCTGATGACAATGATCCTGATTGGATTTTGGATAACTCAGCTTATTTTTTGGGACATCCTGGATGGGCGTATGACGACGCAGCCGCTAAGTCAGTCGCTGATCAGCTAAAAATTCTGGATGACGCATGATCACCTACGTCAGCGGCGATCGCATCCCTGAGGAAAAACGCGATCGCCGTTTCTGCAACTCCGCGTCGTCCTGGGAGAGACGGAATGTGGGCGTTTTATGGGTTGCCTCAAAAATCCATGCCCAATAAGGGACCTGAGAACTTGTAAACAAATATTGCAAAATACTTGTATTGCTCAAGTTTTTATATAATACTTAAATAGTTGAGAGATTGAAAGGAGATTGAGAGATGACTGCATTAACCGCTGCAAAAATGGCTTTTTCTATTAACAATCAATTAACGGCAGAAGATCTTGACGAAAACAGAAAAACTGCTGCTGCTTACAAAAAAAATGGAAAACTAATTCTTAAATCTGTTACAAGTTTTGTTGAGAACGAATCTTGTGCGGTTGCTGAGGCACTTCGGAAGGCGTCCGAGTTGGGATATTCTCAAGTAACAGTTAAGGTTGAATTCGCAAATTTCTTAAATCTTGATTGGAAGCTTATTCCATGGGTTTGCCCTATTGGCTCTGAGCGTGAATGGGCTGACACAGATTCTTGGGAATCTTTTTGTGTTGCTCAAAATTTAAACCCTTCTGAGCATATTAAAAGAGCAACCTACGAATATCACTCGGATAAGGTTTCGTTGCTCCTTTGGAATCTTAGAAAGAAAGTAAAGTAAGCATGATCACCTACGTCAGGGGCGATACCACTGCGTAGCGGTATCGCCTCCCTGAGGAAAAACGCGATGCCACTGCGTAGCGGTATCGCATCTTCCACAACTCCGACAACCAACCCGCCCACGGATTTGTAAATAAACATTACACGGTGATTGTTTACTCAAGGGAAAGTGTACTATATATTTAGTTGAGAGATTTTTAAGGGGTAGTAATGAAAAATTTATACGAATCCACCGAGACGGCGAACTATATTGTTTGTTGGAATAAAGATAGATCTCGCTGGGAGCTGCGGGGCAAATTTAGGGGGCAAACTTACTTTGTGAAATCGTGTGAGTTTCAGACCCCCTTGTTGGTCGTGCAGCGGGATATGGAAGCTAGAAAAACCGCATGATCACCTACGTCAGAGGCGATCGCATTCCTGAAGAAAAACGCGATCGCCGTTTCTACAACCCAGACGGTACGCCTAGGCCCACGTATTTGCTCAGCTATTGGCGAATCCTGCCCGATGGTTCGCCAGACCCTCACTGTGAGCCGTTTCGGACTAAGAAACTGGTTGAAATGTTTCACCGTTGCCCGCCGATCTTGCCCTATCAGATCTTGTCCGACAAACCTGGTCGCAAGCGGGTTTGGGCAAGCGAGAAGGAATATCAAAAGGCGTACTGGCAAAAGCGAAAAGCCAATAAAGCCAAGAACTCAGATGATTTGTAAACAAATATTACATGATGATCGATTCTCTCAAGTTTTTGTGTACTATATATTTAGTTGAGAGATTAGTTAAGGAGATTGAGAGATGCAAGTCAAGAAACAAAAAGGACAGGAAACAAGATATTATATTTTTGGCCAATACGGAGAAAGTAGAGTTAAGCATTTGATGCTCGGATTGGATGACAATTTCAACCCAACTATTAGAAAAGAGTTCTTGGACATTATAGTCATGAAACAGTCCATAGAAGCAATAAGGAAAAATATAAGCAGTGTGTCAATTCCAAAATATGGCCCTTTCCTGTCAGATTTGCATCTCAGTGTTTCAAGTGAAAAACCGGAATGGCTTATGGGTTAATGATAACTACCAAATTTAAAAGCTTGGCCCTTGTATAGCGCTAATGTTTTCTCTGCCTCTTAATGGTCTTAGGGGCAGAGAAAATATTAGACGGGTTGACAACTATATCTCGTGGTGCCAATATTGTATTTAGTTGAGAGATCAACTGTTCGACGGGAAGTCCCGCGTTGTAATCTCTGGTTCAACGTCGGGAAAAGTCACTATTTAGGAGATTTTAATTGTGAAAACTGCTGCATTAAATGTAAATCATGATTTAGACGAGTCTGATAGTCGCTATTTAATTCAATCATTCGAGGTTGGCGACTTGGTAACTGAAAATTTTTATACAGATGCTAAAGCTGGAAGAATTGTGGAAGTTCGTCGAAACGGCAAAGAAGTTGTTTTTCAGCAAGATTTTTCTAGTCTATTAAAATCATTTACTCCGCATTTTGGAATCGGTGGCTTTATGGGGCATTGCACCAATCAAGCTGAGCAATCCTATTCTTATGAGCCGAATCCTGATGGTTCGATCTCTATCCACACACTAAGGACGTGGCGCGGCATAAAAGTGTGGACTAGGAAGGGCGAAACCCCTAATGGTCGAAATTCTATTACTCACGGTCAACGCACTTTTTACGACTACAGCTTCTAATGTTCACCCAATGCCCCTCGTGCGCTTCCCCGCAAATCACAAAAGACGGACGTGTGGGGAAGCGTCAACGCTACAAATGCAAATCTTGTGGTCTACGCTTTGTGGAGCCAGCCCCGCCAAAGCATAATGACGGACTGGCCCCGCAGCAACGCTATTACAGAGCCAACCGCGATCGCTATTCCGAACAACAACGCGATCGCCGTGATGCCCTCCGCAAACAACAAGCTCAGCCTATGCTTATCCGTGAGGTTGTCTCTAATGGATTGGTGTGTCCATCCTGTCTATCACCCAATTTTGTGGGCAATGGAACAAGAAATGGACGAAAACGCTATCTGTGTCGCAATTGTGGGCGATCGTTCGGAGAGAAAAAGAATGATCAAGGGGATGGTTGACAATTATGTTCTGTGGTGTTAATATTGTATTTAGTTGAGAGATTTTTAAGGGGGTTGAGAGATGCAAGCTTTAGATCAAGTCACACAAATCGAGCAGGCGAATGAAGCGATCGCCAAGGTCCATGGCAAAAAAGCAACGATGCTGATTCAAAACTCAATGGGTTGTATTGTTCTGCGCCATATTACGATTCACGAAAAAACAAATGTTCAGCTTGGTACTG
>JBOFTL010000670.1:0-5900 GCA_051652045.1 Microcoleus sp.
ATTATCAAGCGAATGTTCGAGCGATCGCAGGCTAATTTAGACTTATTTGCCCTAGAACCGATCGTCTCTTTTGCCGAACAGTTAATCGGTCGCGCTAATGGTGTTGAGTATGCGATTTCAGATGGCATTCCTGGGGCTAATGCCATTCATGTCATTCATAACAATTCGTTTAAGATTCCTCCCGAAAGCAACGGCTTAGCTAACAATAGCTGGCATCAAGATGATACCCCCCACGTTTTGTCTCTGGACGGTCAACCGCTGACGAACATTCGTTTGAACGTTCTGGCTTTTACGGTCAACTATTATTTAACAGATGTGCTGTCCCCCGAAAACGGGCCGACTCAAACTATCCCCGGTTCGCATTTATTTGGCAAATTCTGCGATGGGAATATTGACGGGTATGAAGACAAAATTCATAACTGTTTGGGCCCGATGGGGACGGCTGTATGTTTTAACAATCAAGTGTGGCATCGCGGTTCGAGGAATGCTTCGCAAACTACGCGCTACATAACGCAAATTACCTATGCCAAGCGTTTGGTGGGACATAAATACAGTCCGTTTATGAATTATCAAATGCCCGCCCATTGTTATGAAAATGCCGATCCGAAATTGAAGCAACTTTTAGGTTTTCTGCCTGGTGGTGCTTATGGATAATGGTTGATAAGTAGTACTAACTGCTAGAGTAAAGTAAAATTTAAAATCTGCGGGGCTTTGGCCGATCGAACTTTTGTTCTTTTTCTGTTAGCCTCATTGTCAGGCTGACGCGCCTCAATTTTTCGTTGACTTCCATGACTCGGACTTTCACTACTTGTCCGACTTTAACTATTTGTTTGGGGTCTTCCACAAATCGATCGGCCAGTTGAGAAATATGCACTAAACCGTCTTGATGCACTCCCACATCAACAAAAGCCCCAAAGTTAGCAACGTTGGTGACGATTCCTTCTAATTCCATGCCTACTTTAAGGTCGGAAATTTCCTTAATTCCTTCTTTAAAGGTCGCATATTTGAATTCAGCGCGCGGATCTCTTCCCGGCTTTTCTAATTCGGAAATAATGTCTCTGAGTGTCGGTTCGCCGACTTTCTCTGTGACATATTTCTTAATATTTACTGTCTTGACTTGTTCCGCGATTCGTGTTACTTCTGTCAGTGGCAAGTTTAAATCTTGGGCGATCGCCTGCACTACAGGATAACTTTCGGGGTGAACTGCTGTATTATCTAAGGGATTTTCGCCGCTGCGGATGCGCAGGAAACCAGCAGCTTGTTCAAAGGCTTTGGGGCCGAGTTTGGGAACTTTTAGGAGTTGGCGGCGGTTTTTAAATGCCCCGTTTTCGTTGCGGTAGGTAACAATATTTTTGGCAACTGTGGCGGACATTCCCGATACAAAAGTCAGCAATTCTTTGGAAGCGGTGTTTAAATCTACTCCCACATAGTTAACGCAGCTTTCTACTGTTTCGTCAAGTTTCTTTTTCAGCAATTTTTGATCGACATCGTGTTGGTACTGTCCGACTCCGATCGATTTGGGGTCAATTTTTACGAGTTCGGCTAGAGGGTCTTGCAAGCGCCGCCCGATGCTGATTGCGCCGCGAACTGTGATGTCTAAATCGGGAAATTCCGCGATTGCAACTTCGGATGCTGAATAAACCGATGCGCCGGATTCGTTGACCATAACTTTGATCGGTTTTTTCTCTATTTCGGCCAAAACTTCGGAGATAAAATCCTCTGTTTCGCGAGAAGCCGTACCGTTGCCGATCGCGATTAATTCTATCTTGTATTTTTCAATTAAATGCTTGACAGTTTTTGCAGCTTGCTGTCTTTGTGCGGCAGCTTGGTGGGGAAAAATTGCTTGGTATTCTAAAAATTGCCCGGTTTCGTCAAGGGCGGAAACTTTGCATCCAGTCCGAAATCCTGGATCTATTGCTAGTGTCGGTTTCATTCCTGCTGGGGCTGACAGCAACAATTCGCGGAGGTTGGTTTCAAAGGTTTTGATTGATTCGATGTCAGCGGCAGTTTTGCGGTCCGATCGAACTTCGGTAATTAAGGAAGTTTTCATCAATCTAGCAAACGCATCTTTCAGCATCGATCGATAAAATTCTTTGACTTCCGGTATCTTAGTTCTAATTTCCTCCGATTCTAAATAAAGCATCACAGAGGCTTCGTCAAACTCCAGTTCCAATTCTAAAATACCTTCGGTTTCACCCCGAAACAGCGCCAGCATATTGTGTGAATTGACACTTTTAACCGGTACTCGGTAACTCCGGTACATTTCATACTTAGTGCTGCCTTCGGGAAAATCATCTTTAATTTGCGATGCAAACACTCCTGTTTCCAGCAAAAATTCTCGCAGGTAAGCTCGCCGTTCTGCGGTTTCGGCTACAGCTTCTGCTAAAATATCGGACGCGCCTTTGAGAGCTTCTTCTGCTGTTTTTACTCCCTTTTCTTCCGAGATGTATGTGGCTGCTTCGGCGTCAATATCTGTTGGTTTAGCTTGCGGTTGGTTCAGGGATTTGATGAATTCTGCTAGCGGTTCTAAACCTTTTTCTCGCGCAATAGTTGCTCGCGTTCGGCGTTTGGGTTTGTAGGGCAGATATAAATCTTCTAGTTCGTTTTTTTGCAAGCAAGATTCGATTTTAGCTTGCAGTTCTTCGGTGAGTTTTCCTTGGGCGGAAATCGACTCTAAAATTGTTTTTTTGCGATCTTCGAGTTCCGTGAGGTAACTGAAGCGATCGAACAGATCGCGCAACTGAATTTCGTTGAGAGAATCGGTGCGTTCTTTGCGGTACCGGGCGATAAAAGGAATAGTTGCCCCTTCAGCTAAAAGTTCGAGGGCGTTGTTGACTTGAGAGAGATGGATGGAGAGTTCTTGTGAAATAAGTTGAGGGATATCGAGCATGGTAGAGCTGTTGCGATCGGTTGTTTGCTGTTAATGTTTGTGGGTTGCAGTATTTAAGAGATATTAAACCGCAGAGGGCGCAGAGGACGCAGAGAGAAAAAAGAGAGATAGAAAAAAGAGAGATAGAAAAAGGGAGTTTTTGGGTGGATTATTTAAGTGATGTACTAATAATAGCATAAACTGCAATTTTTTTCAACGCTATCTCTTCTTCCTTCTTCCCTCGAACCGATTTAGGTTTGAGGTTTGAGGTTTGAGGTTTGAGGTTTTGGGTGAGGTTTTGGTTTTTTTCTTACACCTACCACCTACCACCTAATACTTCCCTCTTCCTTCTTCCTTCTTCCCTCTTCCTTCTTCCTTCTTCCTTCTGCCCTCTTCCTTCACTTATGCACTCAAAATTTCTGCGTAAGGAGATTGATGCAAATAAGCTTTTCCAGTAGAACCGAACAGTTGCAATTTATCTGAAATGACCGATCGCATGGCCTCGATCGCCTGTTCCATAACTTCTAATAAATCAGGGTCTGACAGGGAACTGCTAGTTTTCAATACATCCATATAAGCTTCGCGAACTTCGGTATTGACATTGAATTTTGACACGCCCAATCTAATAGATTCGTTAATCATTGTTTCTGGCAAACCGCTAGCGCCGTGCAGCACTAAAGGTATCGATATTAAAGCGCGAATTTTTGCCAAGCGATCGAAATCGAGTCTCGGTTCGCTGAGGTATTTGCCGTGAACGTTGCCAATTGTTACTGCTAGTGTATCGACTTTTGTTTCTTTGACAAACTCGACTGCTTGAATTGGATCGGTCATTTTTGCTTCTTTTTCGGCAATTGTCAAACCGTCTTCCGTGCCGCTAATTCTGCCGATTTCTGCTTCAACAACTGCACCGTTCGCGTGAGATAATGCAGTCATTTCGCGGGTAAATATCAAGTTTTTTTCGTAGGGCATGGGAGAACCATCTGCCATAATCGATCTGATACCGGCAGTGAGGGCTAGATTAATATCTTTTTCCGAGGTACTGTGGTCTAAATGCACGGAAATGGGCACTTTCGATTTGCGTGCGGCTTCCATGCACAGGGCTACTAAAGGTGATTTTCCGTATTTGAGGGCGCTGGGATGAAGTTGCAGCATGGCGGGGCTTTGCAGGGCTTCGGCTGCGTCGATAACTGCTTTTACCCCTTCAAGATTGTAAACGTTAAAAGCGCCGATCGCGTAAGCATTGCGGCGGGCTGTGTGCAGCAATTCGGTAGTGGAAGTAAGCATAATTATCCTCAAACAGTTGAGAGTTGAGAGTTGGTAGGGGCGGTGCCCCCGTGCCCGCCCTCATAGTTGAGAGTTGAGAGTTGAGAGTTGAGAGTTGATAATAAAGTTATTTCGATTTTACTGCCAAATGCTTGCAATTCGAGCGATCGATTTTAGATTTAAAAAAAAGAAACGTAATTAGATAGCCAAAACAGGTTTGTAGTGTGGACTTCAGTCCGCATTTTACTCAAACGTGCGATCGAAAACTAAAGTTATCACTATAAATGGTTAATGTTTGAGATCTATTTTGGAGATGCTGTCGATCTTTCGGCAGTCATACAGTCCGACAGGGGGTGAAAACCCCTGTCACATAGCGAGAGTCCACAGCGAGAGAGGACTGAAAAGCACATTAAAAAAACTACTCGATCGCCAATTTTTAATCTCAAATCAATACTTTAACATCTAAAATTTAACATCTAAAATTTAAAATATAAATCTAAAATCCGCAGTCGGTTTTTAACCGACTTTTACTATGAGCCAGGGGTTTAAACCCCTGCCGGATTGCTGGAATGCGAGTTGAATCTTGTGGCTGGATTTGAGGGCAAAATTTGAGGGCAAAGTTTAAATTCACATCATAAAAACACCACCCTCAACTGCCAACTCTCAACTATTTAAGAATTATCCCGATCGCGCGCCTTTTCAACAAAAGCAGCTAACTTGCTCCAAGAAGACTTGGCAGTTTCTTTCAAACGAGTGCCGATCGACTCCATTTCCCCAACTATTCTGTGCCAATTCTTGTCAGCTTCCTTGTGAATGTGGTCAACAGCTTGTTCCACGCGATCGCGTTCGACTAACTTATTTTGTTCCACCGCTTCTCGCGCTTGTCGCACTGCTTTCAAATAAGCTTCGCGAGTGACTTCGCCCGCATCTTGAATTTGCGATTGTGCCCGCGTTTTAATCGCGTCAATTACCAGCCAATTCTTCTCACCTTCCTTTTGAACCAGCCCTACCGCTGATTGCATTCGATCTTGGGCGATCGACTTATTTTGTGCGAACGCTGCTTGCGCTTTTTTCACAGCATTCAAATAAGCTTCGCGGGTAATTTCTCCTGCTGCTTGCATCTCTGCCGTCGCGCGTTTTTTAATTGCATCAAACAGTGCTGCTGTTTCTTTAACCGTCTCTTCAGTAGCGTGAGGCATCTCTTTTTTAACGATCGCCATCGTTTCGGGAGTTGCTTCTTCGATCGGTTCCGGGGTCAAATTTTGATCTGTCATAATCGATGTCTCCTGAATTACAAATTAAGTAAATCCGCTTAATCTAATTAAACTCCAGATTTAGAAGTCCAAATAGCTTGTTATACAAGCATTATTCCTTCTTCCTCCTAACTCCTGTCTCCTGTCTCCTGTCTCCTTCTTCCTTCTTCTTTTCTTAGAAACCTGATGCACGCTCAATAACTAATCCGCTACATCCGCTACATCCGCTACCACATCCGCTACCACATCCGCTACCCCAATTCTTGTTCCAGTTTCATCAAATTTTGAATCCGTGCTGCGGTACTCGGGTGAGTAGAAAACAGACTTGTGACATACTCCCACGTCAAGCGAGTACGCTATGACGCGGGCGTCTTTACAGCCCGATGAAGGGTATGCAAAATTTCCTTCACGGTACTGTTATCCATAGTTCCTACTACAGAAAGATTCCCGTTACGGCGTTTTATACTGGGGAAAATGCCCACCCCCAGTTTCTTGAGATTAATCGCAGCATTAAT
>JBOFTL010000671.1:0-5754 GCA_051652045.1 Microcoleus sp.
ATTGACCCAAAGCCATTCGATCGACATTGTGCGGTACGGACTGGCGCTAGAAAAAAGTGCAGCACACTCATCACCAAACCTCAGATTGCTCCTGGGGAGCGATCGAAAAATCACAAATCGAAAATCAAAAATCGCACGCTCGGAGACAAAAAATGAACCCATTAGATAATCCTACTCCCGTTCGACCAGACGCTCAAGCCCGCCGCTCGCCCCCCCCACCACCGCCTTTGGCTGCACCTGTCCCGCCACCGCCCGCACCTCCTGCACCTCCTGCACCCGCACAAGCACCCCCTGCTGCGGCCCACAAGCCCCAAGAGACTCCACAGAGTACGATCGAGCAAATGGTCAGAGATGCCCATTCAGCATCGGCCTCTGACATTCACATTCGAGTCGGCCACGTGCCGAGATTTCGGATTCGGGGGGTGATGCAAGTTGCTACGAATCACCCTAAAGTAACGCCAGAAATTTTTGAGCATTACTTGGCAGAAATGCTGGCCCCGGAACAGGTAAAACAGTTTAAAGATACCAAAGAATTGGATACAGCTATTTTTTATCCGGGCTTCGTGCGGTGTCGGGTAAACTGTTTTGATTCTCTCAACGGTGGCGCGATCGTACTGCGTTTGATTAGTTTGGATATACCGACGATCGATGCTTTAAGATTGCCGGAAGTTCTCAAAAGTATCATCCTGCGATCGCAGGGTTTGATCTTGATTACAGGACCTACTGGTTCGGGTAAATCGACAACATTGGCAGCAATGATCGACCACCTCAACCAGATGGAGCAAAAGCACGTAGTTACAATTGAAGATCCGATCGAATTCATTCATCCTTCTAAAAAATGCTTGGTCAGCCAGCGGGAAGTAGGCTTGCACACCTACGAATTCCAACAGGCTTTGCGGGCAGTTTTGCGGGAAGATCCGGACGTAATTCTGATCGGGGAAATGCGCGATCGCGTGACTATTAATACAGCTTTGCAAGCAGCTCAAACAGGTCACTTAGTGTTAGGAACTCTCCACACCCGGAGCGCGATTAACGCTCTCAACCGTTTGTTGAATATGTATCCTCCCGAGGAACAGCAAGCGATGCGGATTCAAATTTGCGACTCTTTGGTAGCAGTAATTGCTCAACTTTTGTTACCGACTGTTGACAACCGCCGCATAGCAGTTCACGACATTTTAGTCAATACACCTGCAATGCACGATTACTTGCTCAAAGGCGATGATGATGAAGCTTTCCGGTTGATGGAACACGATACTTACGAAGGAATGCAGATTATCAACCAGGCACTTTACAAACTCGTGCTTGAAGGTAGAGTAACTATCGAAGAAGCAGCAAAAACTTCTCCAGAAGCCAGCGATTTAGACCGTCGCTTGCGGACGGGAGGCTACGATGCTGCATCAGCTCGCGACTTTGAAGGTAGCAAAAAAGAAAAGAGCGTTCGCGCTCGGTAGTAGCTCAAAACTGAAGGGTAGAGGAACATCAACCTCTATCCGAAAGCATTTTGACTTCTGACCTTTGAAAACCCTCAACTCTCAAGCGTCAACCTTTTGGTGCGTCGCTATTATACGATCGATTTTTGTTTGAGATGGTTGGCGGCGACGCACCCTACAACTGTCAATTGTCAATTATCAATTGTCAACTGCCTTCTACTAGACTTTACATAAAATTTAAAATTGCGCGCTATCTTGCAGGTATTCCAAAGAAATGTTAAAGATTGCGATCTGAGTATTGTCAAAACTACGCAAAATGCGTTTATAGTAGAGACAGCTTTTTAAATAAAAGTTCAAAAAAATCTGTTTTTAGAAGCAGCTAAAACCTCGGTGTTTCGATACGAGAAAGGAGTTAAGAACGTGACTGCATTTGATTTTCCAGCAGTTAAAGGCGCTAGTAAAGCAGAAATCATCCATAGCATCCAGCAGCTAGTTCCCCCCGGCTCTGGCGAACCTCAAGATCCAGAAATTTTGACTGCTTTACAAACTCTCACAGCACAGTTAATTGCAGCTTACAAAGCAGACGGGCAATTAGAAAGCGATCCTTTTACCGACGTGCGATCGCGCTCGGTTCACCTCTACGCGGCAGCCATCAGCAGCAAAATTAAGGGAAAAACCATCCTAGTCACGGGCGGAGAAGGATGTGTCGGCAAATTTTTAATAGAAAAGCTGCTAGAACTAGGGTCGAATAAAATCATTTCTGCCGATAAAGCACGATGTCAAAATCCTCAAGAAAATCGGCCGAATTTCGAGCAAAAAGATTCAGTCACTTGCTACGCGATCGATATTCGCAACTTCCAGGCGCTGAAATACATATTTGAAACAGAAAAGCCGGAAATTGTATTTCATTTAGCAGCTCAACGCTCTCCCGGACTGGCAGAAATCCAGATCCAAGAAACAGTTACTAGCAGCCTGTTAGGCTGCGAACACGTCATTCAACTTTGTGAAGCATACGGTGTAGAAAATTGCGTCTTTTCTTCCACAGGTAAAGCATCTCGATACTTTACAACCGAAGTTTACGCAGCCTCCAAAAAGTTTGCTGAATGGCAATTTGCCAAAGCCGCGCAAGAAGGTAATGTAACTTACGGGATGGTTCGCTTTACTCATATGTTGGAAAATAGCTTGTTCTGCGAGCAAATGTCCAACAAAGTAGAGCAAGGTAAAACAGTCAACGTTCACGCCCCCCACCGCTACGTAACCGCTCAAAATGCGATCGAAGCGGTAAATTTAGTGCTCAACGCACTGGTTTTATCCGTTCCTGGAAAACTTAAATTTTTGGCAGTGCGCAATCTGGGTTGGCCGACAGAAACTCTGGAAGTAGCACTTTACAAAATCCTCGATTCAGGCAAAAATCTGCCGATTTATTTTCAAGGACTTTTACCGGGATACGAAGAACCTTTTTTTCTGGGACAATTTGACTGGAAACAACCTACAGAAATTCATCTTTTAATCAACGCACAGGAAGATCCTTTCAGAGTGCTTGATGCTTCCAAGACGATGACGATCGCAGAAGTAGCTCCTTTTTCTTTCCTAGTATTGAGCAAACAAGTCTCCCGCTTAGCAAATTTAATTTCAAATCCCGACTGTCCAGAAGCGCAAATTAAGGAAGTTCTCATAGCAGCCGAAAAAGAAGTTATTGCTTCCTCTTTTGCTTGGAGTTCGGCTCAGGATTTATTGAAGATTTTGCAGTGGGGTATTAACCCTAAAAAATTGGAAGGTTACGGAAGTAAGGTTAGCAGCTACCAGGAAATTATCGAACTGCTGCTGCATGGAATGTACGGCAGAATTACCCAAGCGGTGTTGGAGGCTGCTGGAATTACTCCTGACGAATTTGACAGCTTAATTGACAGTCTACTAGCAGTAGATTCAATTCAAGCAGAAGTTGAATATTTGCGATCGGTGTCGAAGTATCTCAGAAAACTTTCTGTAGCGGAAGAGTTAGTTGCTGGGAGTTGATTCAACAATTGACAATCGCTCGCTGATAGTTGACAGTAGATAGTTGATGGTGAGGTTTTTCAGGAATTTATCACAGGAGTCAGGAGTTTATAGGGTGCGCAGTGCGCACCTTACTGTAGCAGAAGTCAGGAGTTTGTAGGGTGCGCACTGCGCACATTAGCGGAATAAGTAGTGTTTTAAGCTAATGGATTTGTTGTTTTACTTAACAATTGCAAAAAGCCGTCCACTCAAGAAAGGGTTTTCAACCCAATTTTTTGATAAGGATCGTAGATTAAATAACTTCGTAGGTTGGGTTGAAGCATGAAACCCAACAATCGAGTGTGGCGTTGGGCGAAGCGTAGCGGAGGGTTCGTTCCTGGTCCCAACCTACAAAAAATGCAAGTTATTTAATGCTCATTCCTAAGGACTGAAGTCCTTACTACGAACTAATTCGATCGCAACTAACGAAATTTAAATGGAGGTCAAGAAAGGTGGAAAATAACAGTTTTGTGTTTGTGTCGATCGAACTTGTATTATTAACATTTGCCCTGATTCTACTAATCCCGATCGGGGTTTTATTTCTCGAATGCATCGCAGCTTTACTGTCAAACCCTAGCACGACAGAAGACGCTAAATCGCCGCGTCCTAAAGTAGCTGTTTTAATTCCCGCTTACAATGAAGCTGCGGGAATTGCAGCCACAATCTCCACAATTTTACCGCAGCTAACACCGGACGATCGACTGTTAGTAATTGCTGACAACTGTACCGACGAAACAGCAAATATCGCCCGCAACAGCGGTGCCAGCGCGATCGAACGTTTTGACACCCAACGCAAAGGCAAAGGATACGCCCTGGATTTCGGCTTGCAGTCGATCGAATCTGCACCCCCTGAAGTAGTAATCATGATGGACGCAGACTGCATTTGCGAACCGAATGCAGTGGAAAAATTAGCTAGAGTTGCAGTTGATTCCCAGAGGCCCGTACAAGCAACTTATTTAATGGAACAGCCGCCAGAACCTACTCCGAAAGACTCGGTTTCTGCCTTAGCATTTCTCGTGAAAAACTTAGTCCGACCTAGTGGATTAAAAGAGTTAGGATTTCCCTCATTACTGACAGGTACTGGCATGGCTTTTCCTTGGTCAGTAATTCGCGGCATCTCTTTAGCTAGCAGCAATATAGTTGAAGATATGCAAATGAGTTTGGATCTGGCAATTGCCGGCACGCCGACGGTATTTTGTCCTGATGCCAAAGTCACTGGATGTTTGCCAAAACAACAGGAAGCAGCTAAAAGTCAAAGAACCAGGTGGGAACACGGTCACTTGCAGACTTTGTTAACCCAAACTCCCCGACTTACAGCAGCTTCTTGGCAACAGAAACGCTTCGATTTATTGGCAATCGCCCTTGACTTATCCGTTCCTCCTTTATCGCTGTTAGTGGCGATGTGGGTCGCCGCTTTTGCCGCTGCTTTACTAGCAGTAGTTTTAGGAATCTCGCCACTTCCTGCTGTTTTTCTAGGAATAGAAGGACTGCTAATTTTAATTTCTATTGTCGGTGCTTGGGCTAAATTCGGTAGAGAAGCTATTTCGGGTGCAACTCTGCTAGCCGTACCTTTTTACATCCTGTGGAAAATTCCTTTATATTTCGGTTTTCTTGTCAAGCGACAAACGAAATGGGTGCGAACAGAACGCGATGTTTAGTTGAGTTCGTAGTAAGGTTCGTAGTAAGGACTTCAGTCCTTATCCGAGTTACACATCCCTTTTATAAATTTTCTGTTAATGTCAAACTACGCCAAGCATGAGGGGGAAGATTTTTTGATTCGAGCCACTCAAAACAGGTGTTTAGAGTCTTCATCACAAAAGTTATCCTCATTCTTACCCGCCAACATTAGGAGAAGCGGTTGGTTGGATTGCTAAATTGGGAGGTTTTTTAGGACGAAAACATGATGGTTTTCCCGGAGTTAAGACTTTGTGGCGTGGATTAAAAAGGTTAGATGATATTATGATGTGTTGGCTGCTATTCGAGGGGCTAAAAACAACTTGAATTGCTATTTATACAGGGGTAAAATAGCTGTAACGATCGATTGTATCGCTCGCATAATTAATGATTTTGGTCAACCGCTATCAGACAATGGCAAAAAAACATTTTATTCTGTCGATCCCAAATGTGCGATCGGGAAAAACCCCGATCGCGCTGGGAGCAAACTCATTAAAACAGAGACATCAATGAATACTCGAAGCAGGATAATTCGTATTCGATCGCAAATTCGATCGCAATCTATCTCCCCAAGCGCTCCTACACAAGTAGTTACTTTTGTCAAATTTCTTGTTAA
>JBOFTL010000672.1:0-5372 GCA_051652045.1 Microcoleus sp.
CAACTTCCTTTAAAAAACAGAAGTATGTTGACCTAATGTTAAATTTTAAACTAATGCTGTAAAAAAGCAACTTCTGGCGGCAGTGGTAAATTTTCTTGTCCAAATCCCTGTCGCGCAAGTAACCTATACTCAAAGTCCCGCCCGCGATCGAGAATTTACCGAATCTCGGTCGGAAACCCGAAAAAACTTTAAAATTATTTAATAGTATCGTCTATTACCCTTCTCGGTCAGCGCCTGGGAATGCCAACCACAAACAACCCCTCAACTTTGATTCAAGCAGAAACTCTAGAACTATTGGAATGGCCGCGCCTGTGCCAGCATTTGGCTACCTTCGCGGCCACCAAACTCGGCGTTGCAGCAGCCACCAACCTCGAAATTCCGGCAACTCAATCTCAAACAGCACAACTTCTAGCCCAAACTCAGGAAGCTTATCAGTTAGAAAACAGCCCCAACGGCGGTCTGACTTTTGAAGGCATCCAAGATATCAGCACTTTCCTGAAACGGGCTGAACTCCAAGGCATTCTCGGTGGTGACGAGTTGCTGGCAATTGCTACTACTCTCGCCGGAGCTCGCAATTTGCGCCGCACGATCGACAGCAAATCCGATTTGCCAGTCCTAGCAGATCTTGCCGCTCAATTGCGGACTTATCCAGAATTAGAACAAGAAATCCACCGCTGCATAGACGAACGCGGTCAAGTGACCGATCGAGCTACTCCTAAATTAGGCGGAATTAGAACCCAAATCCGGCAGTTGCGCGATCGCATTTATCAGATTTTGCAAGGTATTTTACAGCGACAATCCAATGCCGTACAAGAACAGGTAATTACTCAAAGAAATTCGCGGTTTGTGATTCCCGTTAAAGCTCCGCAAAAAGATGCGATACCGGGTATCGTTCACGATTCTTCTGTCAGCGGGGCTACGCTTTATATCGAGCCAAATAATACCGTAAATCTTAACAACCAAATGCGTCAGTTGTTGAGACAAGAAGAAGTAGAAGAAACCGCAGTCCGCCGCGCTCTTACCGAACAAGTATCGGCAGTCCAACCGGATTTGGAAAGATTGGTGGCGGTAGTAACGATTTTAGATTTAGCTACTGCTAAAGCCCGCTACGGTTGTTGGCTGCAAGCAAATCCTCCTGCATTTATCGAAGTGGAAGAGCGAGAAGTAGAGGTGGAAAATGCAGGAGAATCAATGGAGGATAATCCAGATGAGGAAAACTCAGAACAGGGCAAATTAGCAAAAATTTCCCAATTGCGATCGCCCGTAACTTTGCGGCAGTTGCGGCATCCGCTGTTAGTTTGGCAGCAGCAGTATGAAGGGGGATTTTCTGTAGTTCCGATCGACCTGATAATTGCGCCGCAAATTCGCGTTGTCGCCATCACCGGCCCCAACACCGGAGGCAAAACTGTTACTTTAAAAACTTTAGGATTAGCCGCTTTGATGGCAAAAGCCGGAATGTTTGTTGCCGCCCGAGAACCTGTTGAATTGCCCTGGTTCGATAACATCCTCGCTGATATCGGTGACGAACAATCTTTGCAGCAAAGTTTGTCTACTTTTTCCGGTCACATCAAACGCATCAGTCGCATTTTAGAAATATTGCACCATCCCAGGGAAGTTGAGGGGAATTCACAACTCTCAATGCCCAATGCCCCATGCCCAATGCCCAATTCCTTAGTATTGCTGGACGAAGTAGGAGCGGGGACAGACCCCTCAGAGGGCAGCGCCCTGGCGATCGCCCTGTTACAGTACCTCGCCACCCATTCCCTGCTAACAGTCGCAACTACTCACTTCGGCGAACTTAAAGCCTTGAAATATCAAGATTCGCGCTTTGAAAACGCTTCAGTAGAATTTGACGACAGTTCCATGCAGCCCACCTACCGCTTGCTGTGGGGCATTCCCGGACGTTCCAACGCCCTGACAATTGCCAAACGCCTCGGCTTGGTGTCGGAAATCGTCGCCACAGCTAAAACCTACGTGGGAGGGGCATCGCAAGATGTCGATCGAGTAATTGCCGGACTCGAAGCCCAGCGGCGCAAGCAGGAAACCAAAGCGAAAGAAGCAACTCAACTGCTGCAACAAACCGAACTTCTGCACAGGGAAGTCGCGCAAAAAGCAGCTTCGCTGCAAGAGAGGGAGCGAGAACTTAAAATAGCTCAAGAAGTGGCAGTACAAGAGGCGATCGGCTCCGCAAAGGCCGAAATTGCTCAAATCATCCGCCGCTTGCAGTCGGGCAGCCAAACGGCGCAAAATGCCCAACAAGCCACGGAAACTTTGAATCAAATTGCCGAGAAACACCTGCCCTCGCGGAAACAGCCGGCCAAACCCAAACCCGGTTTCATGCCAAAAACGGGCGATCGCATCCGCATTCCCAGCTTGGGCCAAACGGCAGAAGTTCTCAGCGGGCCGGACGCTAATGAAGAATTGACCGTGCGGTTTGGCATCATGAAAATGACCGTCAAACTTGCCGAAATCGAATCCCTCGACGGCCAAAAACCCGAAACTAAAGCCGAAAAAGCCAAAGCTGTATCACAAACTGCTGCCAATGTCAAGGCAAAAACGGAGCGATCGGAACCAGAAAAATCCCCAGCCCCGATCGCCCTGCGGACGGACAAAAACACGATCGACCTGCGGGGGGCGAGAGTCTCAGACGCCGAAATCGAAGTAGACAGAGCGCTGGCAAAAGCAGTAGAATACGGCTCGCTGTGGATAATTCACGGCAAAGGCACGGGACAGTTGCGGCGCGGCATCCACGAATTTCTCGCATCCCACCCGCAAGTAGCCCGTTACGAACTCGCGAGTCAAAAAGAAGGCGGTGCTGGTGTCACGGTAGCTTATTTGAATGGGTAATGGGGCATTGGGCATTGGGCATTGGGCATTGGGGAGTTGGAGAATTCTCCCACTCCCCTAATCCCCCAATCTAAGAATCTAAAATCCCAAATCCCAAATCCCAAATCCCCCTCTCCCCTTCTTCTCAACTCAAAACAGCAACTTTTCACAGACAACTTCGTCTCTCGGTGATAGATTGCCGGAATTCAAACAACAAGCTATGGAGCAAAACTAACCAAATTGCTATTGCAAAGTCTGCGATCGACAGAATCGGATACTAGCAAAGCCCGCCTGAACCTGTCTTATTCCCGATGCTGAAATCATGCCATCGACCGTGAAGTCCTCCGCTACCACCAACGAAACGGGCTCGTCTCCCAACTGGGAAGAATTGACCCAAAAAGCACCAGAACCGACACAGTTGGACAACATCAAAGCCCAACTGGATTTAGTGCTGTTAGCCCTTGAAGCGCTGGCGGGCATCGGCTCAGAAGCCATGCTGCGAGCGGCAGCGGAACTGAATTTAGAATCAATAGTGGCCGATCGAGTATCTTTGTGGAGGCTGCGTCAGTCCAGCCCGCTGCGCAAAGGACAGGGAGGGCGGAAGAAATTAGATGTGGAAGAAGCAAGGGCGATCGTTTTGATTTGCTGTCATTTGGCAAAACAGCACCAAGCTTTGATCCGGCGCGCCGTCGCCCTGTTAGAACAAATGTCAGAGCAAAACCGCGAACCCCACACGGTGGCTTTGCTGGGAGATTACATTGACAGTTTCACCAATACTTACGGCGAACGCATGGAAGATGCAGAAAATTTATCTTCCCGAGAAATGACAGGTTTGGCCCTCAAACTCCTGATCGATTTGCTATTCTACAGCAGTCCCGGAGGCCACCGCCGCCTCTGGCTGGCCCTGCTCGATCGCGCTAAAAAGTAATTGTCGATCGAGGATAAGGGGAGAGTGGGAGATTGGGAAATTTGAGATTTGAGATTTGAGATTTGAGATTGTTCGATCGGGAGAGGAGAAGGTGACAGAGGGGGAGATGGAGAGAATGCCCAATGCCCAATGCCCAATGCCCAATGCCCAATGCCCAATGCCCAATGCCCAATGCCCAATTACCCATTACCCATTACCTATTACCCATTACCAACTATCAACTGACTGCTATGGTTCAGAAACGGTACACGCCCCCCACTTGCACGCTGGAAATTACAGCTAAAAGTTCGCCCCTATCTCGCTGGGCGGGCCAACCGATATTTAAATCTGTCAGTTTTGAACTGCGACTCGACGACCCCCGGCTACCCGATACCAAACACGTTACCCTCAAGGGCGATCGCACTCAATTAGAAGCCCTCCACGAAGCTGTCAGCACCTACGTACAAAATTTTCTCTCCCAAGAAGCGTCATTTGCTTGGGACACTAACCTCAATTCAGAAGCAGACAATACCCTTACAGAAACCGAATCGCCCTCGATCGCCCGCAATACCGCTGTCTTGGACGCACCGCCCAACCCCCAGGAAACAGCAACTTCCGAGGAAAGTTCGATCGCAGACTCAGTTCCCAAAACAGCTTACTTGCCTATCGGGCCACGCTTGCAACCCCGCGGCTTACTCGCCCACGAATTGTTTTTAGGCTCTTTGAGTTCCGCAGAATCAGCGCCGATAGTTCACTTGAGCGCCCTGCAACTGTTTGACTTGGCCACCGCTTTAGATGAATGCGCTGCTGAAGTGATGGCAGTTCCCAACCTCGATCGACCCTCCAACAAGAAGTCGATCGCACCTTGGATGTCAATAGCAGCAATGGTGGTGGCAACTGTCGGCTTGAGTGCGGGCATTATCAAAATGCTCGATCGACCCGCCACCGCACCGCAAACCGCCTCAGCCCCCGACTATTCAGCCTTCAGAACCGCCCCCGGACAGCAGCCGCCAGCCGCCGGCACCTCTGTTGCCCCCTTTACGACAGCGACGCCGACAGCAATACCGACAGCAACACCAACAGCGACACCGACAGTAGCAGCTTCACCCGCACTACCGCCTTTACCGCCCCCGCCCGTCAATACAGCAGCATCCCCCAGTCCCGGTCAGCCTCCCGTCGCCCTTTCCCCCAGTCCTAACAGCAGCAGGCCCAGCCCCATCCAGCAGCCGCCCCTACTATTCCCGAATAACGGCAGCGCGCCGAGTCTCGAACCGCCCGCCGCACCTCCATCTCAAGGGCAAGTAATTACAATTCCCGCTCCAACAGAACCGCCTCTTTCCGCTACTGCCAAGGCTCCTCAGAGTTCTCCAGCGCCCTACGTACTTCCCCCCGTACCCCCCAGGCTCGGACCCACTGCACCGCCACCTCTGCCACCGCTGATGCCACCCCTGACGGCTTCTGGGGTGCCGGCCTTGCAACAACCCGCTGCCAGTCGGATCGGACCGATCGCTCCTCCGGCCAGTACGGAACTGCCACCCCTGGAAGATACTCAACCGCAAGCTGCATCTGGGGCCGATCGGTTGGCGGCGACGAACAAGCCAAATCGCAGTTTATTTGAAACAATCCCTCAAGTTGATGA
>JBOFTL010000673.1:0-7160 GCA_051652045.1 Microcoleus sp.
TAATTAAGCGTCAATCAGACATCTCCCAAAATTAGGTTTTTGTCCAGATAGAGCAAGGTTTCCAGAATCTTTTTAGGAGAAGTCTATCGGCAACTGTCAACTGTCAACTCCTAGAGGAGCGTTTTTTCGTGGTAGCTAAAAGTCCAAATTACGCTCGCAAACTGCAACTGCTAATGCAGCAAGCAGGGCTTGGTAGCGAAAGAGAACTCAGCCAAAAAGCAGGAGTTTCCGAACTGCAACTGTGCCGCCTGTGCAACGGCTTAGCCCTGCAAACCCCTGCCGAAATCCTGCTCAAAATCAGTAACGCCCTGCAAATTTCCTTAACCGAACTGCTGGCAACTTTTGCCCCAGGCTCCGTAGAGTTAGAACAGCCCGCACCCACAGCCATCGAACAAGAGTATCAGCGATTGCAAGCCGCGCTCGACAATCAGCGAGAATCATTGATGCAGGAATTCCAACTTTCGAGCCTGCAAATCTTAGAATCCTGGATGTTGCAGTGGCCCACCGCCGCCAGCAAAGTGCAAGAAAATCAGACTTTACCCGCAGTAAAACTATTGCCTTTATTGCGCCCCGTCGAGCAATTGTTGCAGCAGTGGGGAGTCACAGCCCTAGCCCCCGTCGGGGCAGAAATTCCCTACAACCCTCAGCAGCACCAGCTCCTAGAAGGCACAGCGCAGCCCGGAGAACTGGTCAAAGTCCGCTACACTGGATACACGCAACGCGACAAACTTCTCCACCGCGCCAAAGTTATCCCTGTTGGGTCGATCGATTAGATCTTGGATTCTGCTCAGCTTGCTACTCCTTTCTCTAATTTGGCTCGGAGCTCAACTCGCAGCTATATTGGTGTTGTCCGGGTAGCAATTCCGATATTCCCACTGTAAAAAATGAGTCCTGTAGTTAAAATTATTCAACCTTCTGGCATTTTAGACGGCACCAAAGCAAGTCAATTCCGCCAAGAGATTAGCGATCTAGTTGAAGCGGGAGCCGATGTAGTATTGATCGACTTCCAAGATGTGACATTTATGGATAGTTCTGGTTTGGGTGCGTTAGTCTTAGCCCTGAAAACAGTTCGCGCCGCTGGCAGTCAATTAGTTGTCTGTTCGATCAACGAGCAAATTCGCATCTTGTTTGAACTCACCAGCATGGACCGAGTTTTCGAGATCTTTCCCACCCGCGATGCTTTTAATAGCAAGATTCTCTTAAATAACTAATCTTTTGGCTGCTGCCTTCTAGCTGTTTGGTAGCAGGTGCGCTGCCAGAGGTCATCAGAAGGCAGAAGGCAGAACTCGAACTCGGGATAAATCTACAGGATTAAAATATTGAAAAACTTGATTTTTTTCTATACATAAATCCTGGGGCTGAGCGATCGAATTGTTGCGATCGCTCAGCCCAAATTTATTTTTAATAAAGACCAATCATCATCAAACACAGCTTTCGCATTCAACTTTTGAACGTAGCTCAAAACTCGCTCTAACTGATCGGAAGTACCTCCGTTATAAGTTACTAACAAGTCAATAAAAGCATCTAGCCCCCAAATAGTGCCGTCAGGTTGGTGAATCTCGTAAACCCCATCGCTAAAAATGTAGAGGGTGCTTAAGTCCTCGACATGGCAGCGACAATCGGTATAGGGAGCATCTGGAAACATTCCTACGGGCATTCCAGGGGTTTTCAGGCGCTGAACTTTAGCGCTGCTGGCTGCCGATTGGGAAATCAGCACCGCTGGCGGGTGGCCGGCGCTAGCGTAAACTAGCTCGCGCTTCGTGCGGTTGTAAACACCGTACCAGATAGTGAAATACTTGTCGTTTTGGTAGCTCATCTGGAAAGTAGTGTTGAGCGCCCGCAACACGTCGCTGGGTTGGTAGTAGTCTATGTTGGGAAGTGCGCGCGATCGCAGCAAATTCAACACTGCCACTGAAGGCAGCGCCGCCCGCAAACCGTGTCCTGCCACGTCAAGCAAGTAAATCGCCAAATAATCGGAATCCAGCCAGTTGTAGTCAAAGCAATCTCCCCCCAATTGGCGGGAGGGAATGAACTTGGCTTCGATACTCACCGGTTCCGTCAAAGGATCTGGCAGCAGCGACTGCACGTACTCCGCCGCCTCTGCCAATTCAGCCTCCAGACTTTGCTTGGCAATTTTCAAATCTCGGCTGAGTTGGTGCAGCCGCAGGCCCGCACGCACTCTTGCCTGCAACTCATTAAGTTCGATCGGTTTGGAGATAAAATCGTCCGCCCCCGCGTCAAGCCCCTTGACTCGATCCGCGATCGAACCCAAAGAAGTCAGCAAAAAGAATTGTGTAGTTGACAGATCCGGATCTGCCTTAACTCGGCGGCACACGTCAATGCCCGTCAGTCGCGGCATAATCCAATCGCAAATTATCAAGGCCGGACGCAATTTTTGCGCCTGCACTACACCATCTTCGCCATTGCTTGCTACCGTCACTTCATAACCCTGTTTTTTAAGGGTTCTTCTCAACAGTTCTTGAACAGCAATATCATCGTCAATAACCAGAATTTGAAACATGGGCACTCAGGTACTACAAATCTTTCAACATCTGGGGGTCATTCAAAATATATCCTTTCAGCGCGCTTATCGGAGAGTAAACTACCTAACGCTCTATGCGATGGCATCAACGTTGGCCGTCAGCAGCCCGCCCAACAACATCTTCGCCTTCGCAATGGGGCTGTCCGGGTTATCCCAGTTTTAGAAACAATATCTGGAGTCCAAGGTGTTGTATTCCTTGGTGAGAAACCAGAACGTAAGCCAGCCTGGAAGTTCGCGATACATCTTGAATGCTCCCCAGTTTGAGACTAAAAGTTTGATACTAAAGGTGTCTTGCAGGGCTACTGAAAACGACCGCACTGAAAGCCAGGACTCTAGCTCCCGTGCTTGGGCCGGGAGTAAACTTACAGCTCATATTTTTCATTCAATCCTACGACACCGGTAACTCTAGGTTAGTTGTATTTACTGCGCGGGAAGCTTGACAAGTAGCACAGATTTATGGTATCCTAAATGACTAAAAACTACCTCAACTCCAGTGGCGTCTGCTGCATCAACCTTTGTCCCAGGAATTAGCGATTAGATCTGTAGCGATCGATTTTGAGGCGCTTGCAGTTATGCGCCAGCAAGTCAAAAAAACTTAAAAACCTAGAATACGGGCCATGCAATCTTTGCCTGTATTTTATGGAACTATAACTTCAGTGGCCAAAAGTGATTGAATTAAAAGGTTCCGAAAAGTTCCCAGGGTTAATGAAAGCGCGCCTTCAAGTCAACAGCACGACCCCGTTAGACAGGGTTTTGTCATGGTTTGAAAATTTGTACCCGTCGCAAATTCCTAAAAGCGTGTGGATTCGGTGTCAGTTGGCCTTGGCTGAGGGCTTTACAAATGCAGTGCGTTACGCCCACAAAGACAAAGCGCCAGATTTACCGATAAACATTGAAGTCGAGGTGTTGTCGGAATCATTAGAGATTAAAATTTGGGACTGGGGCGAACCCTTCGATTTGGAACGCAAACTCGCAGAGATCTCGCAACAAGTGGATCTCGAAGCAGCAGGCGGGCGAGGTCTAAAATTGATGAGAGATCTTTCCGACAGTATCAGTTACTCGAGAACGGCAGGCAACCAAAACTGTCTGTCACTTGTCAAGAATTACGCTCCGGTTTTGCAAGAAGAAAATTAAACATGATTTACGGGCGATCGGTCTGCATTGTTAAGGTCGATCGCGATCGCCCTAACGGTGAAGCTGAGTTGGACGACTTGATTTTCTTGTGTTATACTGTTGGTTGTGAATGCTGGAACGAGACTCAGAACGCAGGTTCTTCCGGTAACGCTGGTAAGAACTAGCGCACAAATCCTCAGCTCTAATCTTGAATTAGATGAGGTGCGTTCAAAGAAGCCCTTTAGTAAAAGTGGAGGTGATGCCCATGATAGAAAGCAGTAAACGCATGGGTCATCGGATTGGAAACTACCGGCTGTGCGCCGGGGCTGCTCACTAGCAGTCGGCCGTCGTTTCCTACAGGAATCGACTTTCCTTTGGCAACCAGACCGACCTAGGGAACCTCCCGGCAGTCAGGTTCTAATCTGAAGACCCGCTAGACCGCTCTCACCCCTAATAGTGTTAAAGCCAGAGTCTCAAAACTCGAGCTAGGTCGCTATTGGTGAGAGCGGATAGTTTTTGATAAGATTTGCGCAAGGTCGTCAGTCAAGGTGGGGCTTATTTGATACCAAAATTCAAAAAAATTATGACTTCTCTACTTAGCGATACAGAAATTCAAGAACGTACCGAGCGATTGTCGGGTTGGACAGTTGCAGGCAAAGAACTGCGCTGTAGCCGGAAATTTAAAGATTTTATAGAAGCGATCGATTTTGTAAATAAACTGGTTCAACCAGCAGAGTCAGCCGGACACCACCCCGACATAGCAATCTCCTACAATACAGTAACAATTAACTTGACAACTCACGATGCAGGAGGCTTAACTGAGAAAGACTTTGCCCTGGCCCAAGAGATTTCTGCGTTAAATTAGAAAAGTTACTGCTTGCCAGCAAACGCCGACTGCATCTAAATGAAAGTCCCAAGAGCAGACAAACCGCAATTACAATATACAATATAGACTGTAGACTCTGGGTTAGAATCGGGTGTGCGATGCTGCGAGTCGCGAGTTCTTAAGTTCCCACTACCTGGCGGTTGAATCGAGGGTATGTCATTTTTACACTAAATGCTGAACAAATCTCGCCTCGGGAGCGTGAAATTAAAGAGCCAGCTTCCTAGAAAGCAGCAGGTCGTAAGTTTCAAGCGCGTCAGAGATTTCCGCTTTGTGTAAATCTCGTATATAAGAAAGTCGAGATGCTAACAGTCCAATGCCATAAAAGGCTATTCGCCATCCTCCGACCATGATCGTATTTGAAAGGCCAGAGTTCTTGAACGAATCTGCTCAAAGAACAGAGCTGATAGAAAAGCTTTTGGATATTGGTGCCGCTCTGTCGAGCGCCCAAGATTTGGGGGGTTTATTAAACTTAATTTTATCCAAAAGCCGGGAAATTACTTACAGTGATGCAGGCAGCGTTTACTTAGTAGACCACAGCGACGATACATCCAAACTGCTGTTTAAGGTAGCTCAAAACGGTTCTAAACCTAGACTGTCGTTTAAGGAATTTGCCCTACCGCTGACAGACAAAAGCTTGGCGGGTTACGTAGCAATCACGGGACAAAGTTTAAATTTGTCAGATGCTTATGACTTGCCCCCCGGCGTACCCTACCAGCTAGATACGAGTTTTGACAGAGATATTAACTATCGCACTTGCTCGGTAATGGTGCTGCCGATGCAAAACAGGCAGGGCGAGACAATTGGGGTGCTGCAACTAATCAACCGCAAAACAAAAGCAGATGCGGTGCTGACGGCAGAGAATGCCTGGGAATCAACGCAACAGTATTCTGAGTGGGAAGAAAGAATTATTCGTTCGCTGGCTTCTCAAGCAGCAATTTCGATCGAGCGCAATCAACTCCAAGAAAGCATAGAACACTTGTTTGAGGGCTTCGTCAAAGCTTCGGTGCAAGTCATCGAAGCCAGAGATCCCTGTACCTACGGGCATTCGGAACGAGTAGCAGCCCTTACAGTACGGTTGTCCCAAGAAGTAAACTGCGTCAGCAGCGGCTGGATGCGCAGCATTTACTTCAACAACCGCCAAATTCAAGAAATTCGCTATGCAGCCCTGCTGCATGATTTTGGCAAAATTGGGGTGCCAGAAGCAGTTTTGACCAAGCAGAAAAAGCTTTACCCCTCGCAGCTAGAAATTATCCGCCATCGGTTCGCCTTGGCTCAGCGGACGCTGGAAATGGAATGCGTGCAGTCTAAATACAAATATTTGTTAGAGCATTCAGCCTATCGCAAACACCCGGAGGCAGGGACTGAGTGCACTCAATGCCAGCAAATAGAACAGCTAGATACATCGCTAGCAGAAGCAAAAACCAGATTGGCCCAATACTGGGAAGTTTTGCTTGAAGCAAACGAGCCTCATATTTTAGCAGAGGAACCCTTAGCTCAACTGCGGGAAATTTCTCGACAAAGCTACAGGGACATAGATGGTGCAATTAAACCCCTGTTAACCGCAGAGGAAATGGTGCAGTTGATGGTATCGAGGGGAAACCTGACGCCGGAAGAAAGATTGGCCATAGAATCTCACGTAACTCACACCTACGAATTTCTCAACCAAATTCCTTGGACGAAAGACCTCAAAGATGTTCCCGAAATTGCCTACGGACATCATGAAAAACTAGACGGTACGGGTTATCCGCGAGGTCTGAAACAGTCAGAAATTCCAATTCAAGCGCAACTGATGACGATTGCGGATATTTACGACGCCCTGACGGCAGGCGACCGCCCGTACAAGCGAGCTTTGCGAACAGAGGCAGCGCTCGAAATTTTGCGACAAGAGGCAGCCCGCAATAAAATCAACGCTGATTTGTTGGAACTATTTGAACACCGCCGAGTCTTTAACGTTTTAGGACATAACTTGGAGGTGAAAACTGAACCCGCCTAGACGGCGCGAGATCTCTGTGCTAAAAAGTAAGTAGACCACCGCAACCTAAAAACACGGAAAGTCAACCTACGTCCCAGTCAATGCTGGGTTGTTAGATATTAGAGAAAATAGTCAGCAACACGTACATCCAAAAGCCAGTCACATTTATCATTCAGCTAGCCATACTGAGCTAGCCTGCAACAATCCACAGAAAAAACCAATTTGGGATATTGTTTTAAATTCCAGGTGGTAAATTACAGGTTGGAAATTCCAGACAATTTGTGTTTTTTGTCCGCCAATCTCAGCCCAAAAATCTTCTCAAGAGCGCCAATTGCTGAATCCTATGGTCGATCTATCAAAAAGATGCTTTCATCCCCTGCGGTTCACCCAGGGGATGAAAGCTAACTTCGGGTTTTAACCCGCTGTGTAGGTTCGGAGTTCTGATAAAATTTTGTTAGCGGTAAAGCGCAAAAAAACATAAGGATAAGTCCATCCGAAAGTGGCGAGCGAGAACGATTAAGATACTGACAACTTGTAAAGGGCAAAAACAAAACCAATATTCAGATCCGTTTGGGGAGGGGCACTTCCTGAGCGTTAACCAAAATGCCTGGGTCGGCGGTCTGACGGGGGCGAGAGACATGGGTTGA
>JBOFTL010000674.1:0-2862 GCA_051652045.1 Microcoleus sp.
TCAACTCTCAACTATTATGTCAGACAAAGCTATTTTGTGTGTTGATGACGAAGAAGTAATTCTGGAAAGTCTTAAAGAGCAACTTAAAAGACGATTTGGCGATAGATATCTGTATGAAGCAGCCGAAAGTGCCGAAGAAGCTTTGGAGATCATTCAAGAATTGCACGCGGATGATGTGGAAGTTTTGGTAATTGTTTCGGACTGGTTAATGCCCGAGATGAAAGGTGACGAATTTTTGATTGAAGTGCATAAACAATTTCCAAAAATTGTAACAGTAATGCTGACAGGTCAAGCTGATGAGGCAGCGGTCGATCGAGCAAAAGAACAGGGTAATTTATATTGCTGTTTGCGCAAGCCTTGGAGTGAAGAAGAGTTGGCACAAATAATTAATTCTACACTAGCATAATTTATGAAAAAATTAGCAATTTTGTGCGTTGATGACGAAACAATAATTTTAGATAGTTTCACCGAACAACTCCGGCGAAACCTGGACAGTGCTTGCGAAATAGAAGGAGCTCAAAGTGGAGACGAAGCCTTAGAAATTATTGAGGAACTGCAAGCCGATGGTTTGGAAGTTGCTTTGGTTGTTTCCGATCAGATTATGCCGGGAATGAAAGGATACGAACTGCTGCGAAAAATTCACGAGTTATATCCGAAAACGCTAAAAATCATGCTCACGGGAGAAGCGGACGCCCAAGCCTTGGGTAAAGCAATTAATGAGGCTAATTTGTACCGCTATATTGCTAAACCCTGGGATGAAACAGATCTGATTTTAACTGTTAAAGAAGCTTTGCGAAGTTACGCTCAAGAACAGCAGTTGGCCGAGCAAAATCAGGAATTAAAAAAGCTAAATTTTCAACTCGAACAATTAAATACTTCTCTGGAGCAAAAAGTTGCCGATCGCACCTTAGAATTGCAAAAAGCAGCCTTAGCTGCGGAGGTAGCAAACAAAGCCAAAAGCGTATTTTTAGCGAATATGAGCCACGAATTGCGATCGCCCCTCAATTCGATTCTCGGTTTTGCTCAGTTATTGATGCGCAGTTCCACCCTCGATCCAAAAGATAAAGATAATATAGAAATCATCAGTCGCAGCGGCGAACATTTGCTAACCTTGATTAATAATGTTTTAGATTTATCTAAAATTGAAGCCGGTCGCACGGTACTCAATGAAATTAATTTTGACTTGCGGCGGCTGTTGGAAGATTTAGAACAGATGTTCCGACTGAAAGCAGAAGATAAGGGGTTACAGTTAGTTTTCGATGTGCCTGCGGATTTGCCTCAATACGTGCGAAGTGATGAAGTTAAGTTGCGCCAATGTTTGATTAATCTGCTCAACAATGCAATTAAGTTTACCTCTGAAGGGGGCGTCTCAGTCAGAGTGAGAAAGCACGAAACAGGAAGTGCTGCTAGCAACAATGGGGCGACAAAAATTAGCGGTTTGGGAAATGATGCAGCACCCAAAAATGTCAAGCTATCTGAAATACCAAATAGTTCAAACTTTCTGTTACTTAATTTTGAAATAGAAGATACTGGCGCGGGCATCCCTGCTGTCGAAATTGACAAAATATTTGAAGCTTTTACTCAAATAAAACTTGAGAATAGATATCAAGAAGGAACAGGTTTGGGATTGGCGATCACTAGGTCTTTCGTACAGTTAATGGGAGGCAAAATTAGTGTTAAATCGCGGCAGGGAAACGGTAGTATTTTTGCCTTTGATGTTGCTGTCAGTGTGGTAGATGCTGCCGATATGGAAATCAAACAGCAAATGCGGCGGGAAATCGGACTAGAACCTAACCAACCTCGATACCGGATCTTAGTTGTTGATGACAAATCGGACAACCGACAGTTACTGGTTAAACTGCTTTCTCCCTTCGAGTTTGAGTTACAAGAAGCCAGCAACGGCAAAGAAGCGATCGAAATTTGGAAAGCTTGGGAACCGCATTTGATTTGGATGGACGTGCGGATGCCGGTGATGGACGGCAGGGAAGCAACTAGAAAAATTAGACAGCAAGAAGCCCAAAAACAAGGAGAATTGACTGTCCCACGTACCGCAATTATTGCAATTACTGCTAGTACCTTTGAAGAGGAACGGGCAGTTATTTTGGAAGCCGGTTGCGACGATTTTGTGCGGAAGCCTTTTCGAGAGAACATCATCTTTGAAAAGATGGCAGAATTTATCGGAGTGCGCTACATTTACGAAGAGGAACCACTACAGCAAGCTGCTAATATTTTAGTTGAGCCTGCTTCAGAAATTTCTCTGATTCAAGATTTAGTGGCAATGCCCGAAGAGTGGATCGATGAATTGTACGAAGCAGCTCAAAGTATTGACAATGAAAAGATTTTTCAGCTAATTTCACAAATACCAGCAGCCCGCGATTCTTTAGCGCAAACTCTCAAGGATTGGGCAACTCTATTTAGGTGCGATCGCATTATAGATATCATAGAATCTGCTAGTTCAGAAGCAGGAAACTTGACAGTTAATAGTTGACAGTTGCTAGGGGAAACGCCCCCGTGCGACTCCCTCATAGTTAACAGTTGACATGAGAGAGCGCAGTTTTTCAAAAGTTGTAGGCATCATGTACCAACAATAAATTATGACTATGAATTACAATCAACCTATTGCAGCCAATATTTTAATTATCGACGATACGCCAGAAAGTCTGAGACTCTTGTCAGAAACGCTATCCCAGCATGGATATAAAGTGCGAGGTGCAGTTAAAGGCAAAATGGGTATCAAAGCTGCACAGTCCGCACCGCCGGATTTAATTTTACTAGATATCAAAATGCCAGATATGGATGGTTATGCAGTTTGTCAAGTCCTGAAAGATGACCCAAAAACTGAGACAATACCCGTAATTTTTT
>JBOFTL010000675.1:0-7769 GCA_051652045.1 Microcoleus sp.
CCATTCTACAAATCCGCAAGTACCGATACATTTTCCATCTGCTTTGTGGACGATTCCCCAATCCACGAGTTCTCGCCTTTTGTACATTTTAATCAGGGATTTGACAAAAAATTTAGTATCTTCGATCGACTCATGAGTAGACCACATCGTATATTCTGACACTTTGGAATCTGAAGCATACTCAAATATCTCCGCGACATCGTTGAAAACGATTTTTCTGAGCAACAGCCTTTCAGTTTCGAGCGTCGGTAAATTTGCTAATATATCGAGAAATTTCATTGTAACATTGCCGTGTATTGTGATACAGTTTAAAGATAAGAACTAAAATTTTCAAACCAATGGTTCCAATAAAATCTGGGCGTTTTAACTGGTTGGATAACGAGTCGATCGCGGCTTGGACTTTTTTAACCCCAGCTTTGGCATTGCTGGGCGTCTTTTTAATCGGACCCATCGGCTATTTATTTTACCTCAGTTTTACCAGTGGCAGCTTTACCCAATCCGGCATCAGTTTAATTGGCTTAACAAACTACAAGCGGCTGCTAGACAACCCGGATTTTTGGCAAGTGCTCCAAAACACCATATATTTTACTGTTGCGACGGTCATTCCCAGCTTAATTGTTCCCCTAGCTTTAGCAGTCTTGTTAAATCGGACATTTGCTTGGCGGGGAATTTTTCGCACCGCCTATTTTATTCCTTCAATTACCTCATTAGTTGCAGTTGGTTTGGGTTGGCGGTGGTTGTTTCAAACCGACGGTCCAGTCAATTATATCCTAGGCGCGATCGGCTTCAATCCGATACCTTGGCTCAACAGCACAGTTTGGGCGATGCCCGTTTTAATTCTGTTAAGTATTTGGAAACAATTAGGCTTTAACATGGTAGTATTTTTAGCCGGATTGCAAGCAATACCGATAAATCGCTACGAAGCAGCAGAATTGGATGGCGCAAATGATTGGCAGCAATTTTGGCACATTACTTTACCAGGCTTGCGATCGACTTTAGTATTTGCTACCGTTACCACCGCAATTTTTACTTTGCGCAGTTTCGAGCAAGTGTACGTCATCACGGGAGGCGGCCCTTTGAACTCGACTAATTTGTTAGTTTACTACATTTACGAGCAAGCTTTCGCGCAATTTGATTTTGGCTATGCGGCGGCCGCTGCAACTTTGTTGATGGCTGTAGCTTTGATATTAGTTTACATTCAGCTTCGAGTTTGGGGAAAAGATTCTTAATCGGATGAAACAATGAAAGTTCAATCTGTTGAGCTAATGCAAAACCAAGAATCTCAGTACATATCTTTAAAATCATTTTTCAATTGGGCTGCAAATCGAATTGAGATCGATCGACATCCAGATCTCACAGAGTTGCGAACCAAGATCGAGCAGTTATAACAGCCAGTGTAAAAGTTGAGGATGCGGAAGGCGGCCGATATCAAATCTGCACCAAAGAAAGCGGTACGGATAAGGGTACAGCAATACTACCTGCCTAGAGTGATACATCTAAGGACACAGCAGTGCTGTGTCCCTACTCATACCAAATCCGGGTTTGCCATCTCTGTTATTGTCATTGCGAACGAAGTGAAGCAATCGCATAGACTCGGACTCTAAGCGGGAGATTTATAAAGAGGGTTTCAAACCCGGATTTAGTATCAGTCCCTCATCTGGCAAGCCCGATGTCCGATAGCCAAATGTTTAGAAAAATCTCAACATTACATTTTTTAAAGCTGCAATCTTAATAAAGCAGTAAAATAAAAGCCTTAATCGGAAATCTTAATTAGTTAGAGGACAAAAATCCAGTGCAATTAAAAGCTAAAGTAGCCGTCAGGCGTGCCACAGGTGGATTTGCTCTGATTGACAGTTTAAAACGCCACGGCGTCAAACATATTTTTGGCTATCCCGGCGGCGCAATTCTGCCACTTTATGACGAACTCTACCGTGCAGAAGCAGAAGGCGGCATCAAACACATTCTAGTGCGCCACGAGCAAGGTGCCGCCCACGCGGCTGACGGATATGCCCGCGCTACCGGACAAGTCGGGGTTTGCTTTGCTACTTCGGGTCCCGGCGCAACTAACTTGGTAACGGGCATTGCTACGGCCCACATGGATTCGATCCCGATGGTGATCGTAACCGGTCAAGTAGCCCGTCCCGCGATCGGCACCGATGCGTTTCAGGAAACCGATATCTACGGCATTACTCTGCCCATTGTCAAGCATTCTTATGTAGTGCGCGACCCCAGAGATATGTCGAGAATTGTGGCGGAAGCTTTCCACATCGCCAGTACCGGACGCCCCGGCCCGGTATTGATTGACGTGCCGAAGGATGTGGGTTTGGAAGAATTTGACTACCTGCCGGTGGAACCTGGGGCGGTGAAAATTCAGGGCTACCGGCCGACGGTGAAGGGAAATCCCCGGCAAATCTCTCAAGCAATTCAACTTTTGAAAGCTGCGGAACGTCCTTTGCTGTACGTCGGTGGCGGGGCAATTTCTGCTGGGGCCCACGAAGAAATTAAGGAATTGGCGCAGTTGTTTAACTTGCCCGTTACCACAACGCTGATGGGCAAAGGTTCCTTTGACGAAAATCATCCCCTATCTGTAAAAATGCTGGGGATGCACGGCACGGCCTATGCTAATTTTGCTGTCAGCGAGTGTGATTTGTTGATCGCTGTGGGAGCGAGATTTGACGATCGCGTGACGGGTAAATTGGACGAGTTTGCTTCTCGCGCTAAGGTAATTCACATCGATATCGACCCCGCAGAAGTCGGCAAAAATCGCGGTCCGGAAGTACCCATCGTCGGAGATGTCCGTCAAGTTTTAATCGATTTGCTGCGCCGCTGTCGGGAAATCGGTGTTGCTGGCAATCCGGAGCAGACGCAAGCGTGGCACGATCGGATCGATCGCTGGAAGCAAGATTATCCGTTAGTTGTGCCTCACTACCCGGAAGTTTTGTCTCCGCAAGAGGTGATTTCGGAATTGGGAGTTCAAGCGCCCGATGCTTACTACACCACGGATGTAGGCCAACACCAAATGTGGGCGGCGCAATTTTTGAACAACGGCCCGCGCCGCTGGATTTCCAGCGCAGGCTTGGGAACGATGGGCTACGGAGTACCTGCGGCAATGGGTGCAAAAGTTGCCCTGCCTCACGAACAAGTAATTTGCGTTGCCGGTGATGCCAGCGTTCAGATGAACATTCAAGAGTTGGGAACCTTATCACAGTACGGCATAAATGTCAAGACCGTAATTGTCAATAACGGTTGGCAGGGCATGGTGCGACAGTGGCAGCAGGCTTTCTACGGAGAGCGTTATTCGTCATCGAACATGGAAGTAGGGATGCCGGATTTTGTAATGCTAGCAGCAGCTTACGGAGTCAAGGGAATCGCAGTTTCGCGCCCGGAAGAGTTGAAAAGTGCGATCGCCGAAATGCTGGCTCACGACGGTCCGGTAGTGTTGAACGCCCAGGTAATTAGAGACGAAAACTGCTATCCGATGGTAGCTCCCGGCAAGAGCAACTCTCAAATGGTAGGTTTGCCGGAACGCAGCGCATTGGAAACAGCCGAGTTAATTTATTGTCCTAGCTGCGAAGCGAAGAATGTTTCGAGCAATAAGTTTTGTCCTGAATGCGGGACGAAACTTTAACACGCTCGATCGAGTTCACGGGCTTTCTTTGCGAGAGGAAAGCCTGATTGACTGTCCCGCTGTCGCCCGTTTGGGGTGGGCAGGAATCCCCGTCCCTTTAGGGCTGGGGAAGTTCAAGCCAACAGTATTTACCAGAATTCACCGGACTAATTTGTAGCAGGTTGAGGAAAAGGGACGGGTGTCGTTTCGGGAACAGGAGTAGGTTCGATCGCGCTCTCGGAATTATCTAAATTGCGATCGCTGTCGCTCGGTACAGGAGATTCTGTCAGCGGTGACGGTGAAGGCGACTCCGGCGCGGGTTCAGACTCAGGTAAGGGTTCACCAGCAGCAGGCTGAGGCGCAATAGCGGGCTGAGGCGCAATCACAGTCGGAGATGGTTGGCGCGGTGGCTCGGGCGGTAGGGGTGCAACTTCAGGTACTGGTGCGGGATCGGTTGGGGGTGGCTCGGTTTGGATTTGAGCTTCTGAAATGTCAGATTCCGGAAGCTGCGGCGTCGGCTCAGGTGTGGGGGATTCTGAAGGATCTGGTGTAGGAGATTCGATTTCTGGGGAAGGAGAAGGTGAAGATTCGATTGCTGAGGAATCGATTTGTTCGGAATTGTCGCTGCCGTCAGAATAGGGTTTGGGCTGCTTGTTCAATTGAGGTGGAGGTAGGGGACTGCTCTCTACAGAGGGATCTCCAAACAGCGGGTGTGACGGATCGCTGGATCTGAGCCAATCTTCCAGAGAAGGGAAAGCAGCACCTTCTCGGATAATACCCGCCTTGCTGAGGTTGTTGTAGCGCCATGCTAAATCGAAACCCATCCAACCTGCAATTACAGCCGCGATCGAAAATGCCAGCAAGCTCAACTTCGGTGATGGCGGTGGAGGTAACTGCAAACCTTGTTTGCTTTGATGATCTGTCGTTACGGGATCTGTTTCTTGCAGCATGGTAAGCCAACTTTCAATGCTTTGGGGGCGTTTGCTGGGGTCGGTTTCGAGTCCCTGAAGAATCGCTCGCTCAACAGAGAGGCTGAGGTTGGGCTGATATTGCCGCAAGTTTGGCAGGGGAATTCGATCGCGCAGGGGTGCTGCAATGGGCGGTATTCCCGTAAGCAAGTAGTAGAGAGTGGCGGCGATGGCGTAGATATCTGTGGCGGGAGTGCATTTACCGTCGTGGAGGTATTGTTCGATCGGCGCGTAACCTGGAGATAACAAATTAGTGTGAGTTTGTTTGGTGCCTGCTGTAAAATCCCGAGCAATGCCGAAGTCAGTCAGCATTACGATGTGCGTGTCGGCTCGCCGGATAATATTTTCTGGCTTGATGTCTCGGTGCAGCAAACCGCTGTGATGCACTGTACTGATGGCTGAGGCTATTTGTCGGATGTAGTGCAGGGCTTGGGCTTCCGGAAGCGGCTGTTCCGTTTCTACTACCTGGGCGAGAGTTTTACCGGGAATGTAGTCCATTGCTACAAAGGACTTTCCGGATTCTTCAAAAAAGTCGATGACTCGGACTATGTTGGAATGCTGGCACCGAGACAAACGCTGGGCTTCGGCAATGAATTGATGCTGAAACTGGGCAGCTTCCGGGTGTTGGCGGAGACTTTCGTTGAGGGTTTTGAGTACGACGGTTTGGTTTAATAGCGTGTGAGTAGCTCGGTAAGTGATGCCGAACCCTCCGATTCCTAAAGTCCCGTCAATTGTATATTTTCCCTTCTGAAGGGCTGTTGTTGGCGCTATGTTCATCTGTATTGATGCCGTGTCCCAACTTATGCTATCGCCTTTGGGCTATTTTGCAGAGTTTGTGGTTGAGGTTCGATCGCTCTTCACTCTACTTTCACTTTTGCTCTGCTATATTTTGACATCCTCTCGCCTTTTTGTTTGTAACTCTCACAGCTAAAACCACAGCTCGGATCTGTAGTAAGTTTTGCAACACTCACCGCGCACCCTCAAACAAAAATCCCGCTCTTGCGGAGCGGGAAAGCCATCAGGGTGCATCTATGAGATTTAATATAGCACGCTAGGGGGTAATACCCCTTTTTTCTTTTGCAACTCTTTACAAAGGCTCTAATTTGGTAAAGACTTAGGTTTTTGCTTGACTTATTGGCTGCGATCTGGTATATAAGGACAAAAATTGTGGCACGTAATGCCCGATCGACCCCGACAGCCGAAAATTCGTGCAACGACTAAATATTCCTAAATCGCGGGGAGTGAGAAACCGGGTTTTTTGCCAAAATTCTCCGTCTTCGCTGAAAGTTAGAATAAAAAACCCGGTTTCTTGGCGATCGTGGGGAGTCAAAAGCCGGGTTTTTTACGACAATCCTTTCAGAGAAAATAACACAAATGTTAAATACGTAGGTTGGGTTGAAGAATGAAACCCAACATTCCAGAGAAAACAACACAAATGTTAAATATAAAAGAAATGGCATTTGTTAGATTTCTTTTCGTTCAACCCAACCCACAAATCCTGACTAAATCTGGGGATAATGCAGTGCTAAAAAAGATATAGCATCAGCCCGATCGACCAAATTTCCATCCAATTTAGCAGCCAACAAATCATCCAACATTTGTTTAAATTTCGGCCCCGGTTTGTAGCCTAAATCTTTTAAATCGTTGCCGTTCAAAGGCGGAGTGACATTCACCCACAAAGTGAGATATTTCCAAATTTGGCGGCGGATCGATCGCGAACTTTGCAGGGCGATCGCAATTAATAACGGCAATTCATAATTCCTCAACAACATCACCAATTGACTCGGCAACTCGCATTTTGGTAAACCTTCAACTATCTTATTTTTAACAGTTTCCAAATCTTGCAACCGCTGAATGCTATCAACTGGCAACTGAAGATTTGCCGCCACTTTTCCCCGATACTCCGGTGCTAAATAACCTATCGAAACTTCCAACCGCATCTGCCAATCAGGAATATTGATAATTGGGAATTGGGAATTGGGAATTGGGAATTGGGGATTGGGCATTGGGGATTGGGCATTGGGCATTGTTTCTTCATTCTTCTCTCTTCCTTCTTTCTTCTTCCCTCTTCCTTCTTCCTTCTTCCTTCGATTCACAACTCGATCGAGCAATCGCAGTTGCCGCCACAATTCGCGATCCAACTCCAAAGTAGGATGAATGCAGCGTAAAGCTTGTAAATCTCCCAACATTTGCAAAGCAGCTTGCCAATAAGGAGCTTGCAAAATGTATTTTAATTCACTTTTCAGGCGAGTTTCCAAAGCTGGTGCGCGACCGTTTTCTCCCTGAATTCGGTAATAAATTCCGCTTTCTAAAGCATGGCGAATGTATCCTTCAGTTTGAGGTTCGATCGCAAATCCCAAACGTACGGCAAATCTCACAGCCCGATAAATTCGAGTCGGATCTTCGATAAAGCTATTAGCGTGCAAAACGCGAATTTGTTTCAATTTCAAGTCTTGCAAACCGCCAAAAAAATCCAACAATTCGCCGCTGCGAGGTTCCCCCAAACGCACCGCCAACGCATTAATTGTAAAATCCCTGCGGTACAAATCTTGACGGATAGAACTCGCTTCAACTTCGGGATTTGCGGCCGGATAAGGATAGAATTCAGTGCGAGCAGTGGCGATATCCACCCACAAAGAACCGAAAGCAGAATCTTTGGGCCACAATAGGGCGGCGGTTTGAAATTGACCGTGAACGTCCAAACGAGCGTCGGAGTAAAGCTTTTGCAACGCTGAAGCTACATCAACGGCGGCACAATCGCCCGATCGACAGTCTCCATCCACTACCAAATCGATATCGGTCAGCGCTAACTTATTCTGGGGAGCTAATAGTAAATCCCGCACTGCACCGCCGACAATATATAGTTGACCGCCTCGATCGCGCGCTATATTGGCAGCATCGATTAATAATTGCCACAATTCGGGACTGACGCGCGATCGCAACAAGCGTTCGACAGCTTTCGGCAAAGGACAAAAAGCCGATTCCTTGCTACTTTCGCTCTCCTCACCCGAATTTTTTTCTCTAGTTTTTTGCTGGTGCAATTCCCGCAACACATCGGTGCGGGTAACAATTCCTACCAGTTGGCCGTTTTCCAGTACCGGCAAGCGGCCGATGTCGTAAGTAACCATTAAAGATTCGATTTCTGGCAGTAAGGTATCCGGGGTAATGGTTTTTAACTGCCAAGTCATGTAACC
>JBOFTL010000676.1:0-7377 GCA_051652045.1 Microcoleus sp.
GTTCGGATCCTCATCCACCCGTCCCCTGCTTAAATCTACAATTATTAGATTGCTTACGGGTGGAATCACAGCCTCACGCGACTCTCATCCCACACTAACCGAGGCGGTATAGTGTGGGGATTCCCGTCTGTTTAGCTAATTTATTCGATCGAGATCGGCATCGAAAAACATAATTGCTGTAGGGACAGATTGATTGAGATTTTCCACATTCCTGTAGGGACGGGTTCGCCAAACATCTGCGGTAAAAACAAACAACTTCAAAAACCCTCCCCCACCCAACAAAAAATCCCCACCTACCTTTTACGATGCGATACAAATTTTAGATTGATGCAGGCGATCTGGCGGGAGTTGATTGACTTTTTTGGTGAAATGCGATTAAAGTTAATATATATTTCTTATGAAAGCGGTCGATCGAGATTTTATCATCCGGGCGATCGCTTTTACTTTGGGCGATCGCCCCGAGAATGAAACCGCCCAACGCTATTTCCGGAGTGCCTGCTATGGCGTTGCGAGAAGGTCAAGCACGCAATCTCGACCAAAAACCCGGTTTCTGCATTAACATTCCCCGACAGGGGCGACGATTTTTCGTGGGGGCGTGTTTTTTTGGCTAACTCTTGACCGATCCAGGTGGTAGGCTATAAAACATAAAGTGATTTCAATGTTTCTAGCTGCCTGAAAACAACCCGCCACCAACCCGCGAGAGTTAATTGCACCTGAGATGGGGCACCAATCCCAGAAACCGGATTTTTGGCAAGGACTCTGCATCAAAGCGCATATTTTTCGTCGAAAACCCGGAAACAGCACTGCTGCAGACCCATCCATCGGGAATTTTGTGGCGCGGATTAAATTTTAAGATCGATCGAGCGGGAGCTTTTAAGGGAAAAAAATATGAAAAAATTAGAATTTTTGCTGCAAAAAGAAGGCGATCGCACTTGGTTGCCCCTAGATACCCCCGATGTGGAAATTCTAGAGGGTCGGTACCGCGTAGTGGCCCGCATCCAGCACCCCAACACAGATATCGAAATTCGTATCAGCTACACTTCATACGAGCAAGTACCCCCCGTGCGCCAAGTCCAAAGCCGATCGGCCCGCACCAATCCCGAAGGATTAGTAGTCATCATTCCCTACACCCGCCTCAAACCAGGAAACTGGGAACTTTCCTGCTTGCCCGAGTCCAAATCAAAACCAGCCGCAACCTGGCAGTACGGCATTCAATTGCAAGTATTGCCCGTAGAATCGGAAACACCCGCACCCTTGGAACCAGCAGACTCAGAAGCTACCCCAGCCGAAGCCCCAGCAGAAATTGCCACAATACCCGCGACACCCGAACCCGAACCGCAGCAGACCAAAATCTACCAATTCCCAGCAGCCCAAAGTCCGGAACCCCAAAGTCCGGAACCCCAAAGTCCGGAACCCCAAAGCCCGGAACCCCAAAACCCGGAACCCCAAAACCCGGAACCCAAACCTAAATTCAACCTGCAACTAATACTCGATCGAGACACATTTGTCGTCCAACTCGGCCGTCCCCTAATCGTTTCCGGCAAAATTGACCTGCCCCAAACCCCCCAAAAATACGGCAAAGCCCCAAATCCGCTGTCGGCATCCCAAACCGAAGAACTGAAAAAACTCATCGGTTCAGGACAACTGCTGGTTCGCTTGCGCGATCCTCAAACTTCAGAAGTCCTGGTAGAAGTCCGACAACCCCTGCCCGAACAAGCACCCCCCTGCATCTTTGCCTGCGTCACGTACATTCCAACCGAATGCAAAGCCCGCCTCATTTTAGGAGAAGCAATTCTCAACAGCGAGGGTACTGCTCTAGCCACCCAATTATTTACAATTACAGCCCGTTTAGAGCGCCTGCTAGAGGTAATAGAAGACAATTTTACCGAACAAAACAAACAGCGCGAAACCTATCCTACAGCTCCCAAACCGGTGCAAAAAGCACCGAATTTATCTTTCCTCAAGCTGACAGAAAAACCTTCACAAATTGCCACTCCCACAAATCTGCCCGAACCCTCCAAGGAGGTTTTACCTCCTAAACTCAGTCCCCGTCCGGCTGCCGATCGATTAGAATTGCCAGCTTTCGGCAGGCAACTGCCTGAAAGCAGCCGAGCGCAATTACTATCAACACTCACCAATACAGCTCAAAAACCGCCTGTCAAAACTCCTGCAAGTTCGATCGAACTGCCAGGAGAAACTAAACCGCCAGATGCTCAATTAGAAGCGCCAAATCAACCTTCAGAACCTGCAAAGTCCGATCGCACTCCTGCCAGCGCACCTGCCGATTTGCAATTAGAAAATAGCGATCGATCGGAAACTGTGCCAGCAGAAACAGCAGAAACAAAAGAAGCATTTCAAAGCTTGAAAGTCGAAAATAGATTTTGGTCGCGCCTGAGTTCTTTAGCCAGTACCCGCGAATCACCTGAATGGCTGCAAGAAACCACTTTACAGCAAAATCAAAAACCAGTTGGTAGCGGTGCCAAAGGCCTGATGTCAGACAGCAATCTTGTCGCGCAGCAGCCAACTGAAATTAGCCTACCAGTAGCGGACGATCGACCTTTAACCCCAGAATCCCGAGAGTTTGTCATTTTCGACGAACCGCCGCAGCCAAAAAAACCGAAGTTAAGGGGCTTATCGCCAGAAATAGAAGTAGCTGCGCCCAGTCCCTACGTTTTGCCAGAAGATGAAGCAATACCGATGCCGGTGTTGAATTTGCCACGAGGTGCAATAGTTGCCGGTCAGCGGGTCAAAATCGCCGTCAGATTGCCGGAATTGATGCCTCGAATTTATGTCAAAATTTGGGTGTTCGATCGCCAAACTTACTTGATTCTCGACGGCCCGCGCTGGATCAGCGATTTTGCGCCCAGCGGTGTCGGAAGCGTGGAAGGAAACACTGAGTTAGAAATTCCCTACGGCTGTCTGGATGTCGAATTTGAGGCGATCGCTGTGGAAATGCAAACTCAGCGAGAAAGTCATAAAGTAACCGTTCACCGCCAAATTTCGCCGCCCTCCGGGCCGATTTTACCTCTGGAAGAGTGATGATGGACGGTTTGCAGTGAGGACTTGGGTCTGCAACATAGAGGAGTAAACTACCCGCCACTATATCGGTACTCAGATTAGCAGCGGGTAGTTTGCTATGACATTTTTACCTCCTTCTCTGGGAGGCAACTGAGTAAAAGTTGCCCCTTCAATCTCAAGTTGAAGATCCTTGTTGTTGCAGAAAATATCCGATGAGATAAAGCGAACCGCAAAGAACTGTTAAATTGTCTTCTCCCACAGCAGCATCTAAACCTATTATTAAGTCAGAAAAAGTTTGACACAGGGCTAACTCCGGGCAAACTTTTTGAGCAATAATTGCTAATTCATCGGGCGATCTAGAATTAGGTTCTGGTACGGGTACTAGATACAGCCGATCTCCCTTTTTTAGCAATGCTTTTAAAATATCATCGCAATCTTTAGTTGCTAGAATACCGATTACCCAGTTAATTGGTGATGAAGAATTGTGGATGCGATCGACATATTGGCGCAAAGCTATAGCAGCATCGGGATTGTGCGCGCCGTCAATTAAAATTTGGCGATTTTTCCAAGTAGTTTGTTGGAGTCTTCCCGGCCATTTAGTTTGAGCGATGCCGTTTTGAATTGCGGTTTCAGAAATTTGCCAACCTCGGTTTTGGAGAGTTTGGAGAAGTGCGATCGCGATCGCTGAATTCATTAGCTGAAACTTGCCGAGCAAGGGCAATTGATATTTTATTTTAACCGCTGATGAACGCTGATAAACGCTGATTTCTGAATGCGGATGATATTCTGCTAATCCTCGTCCTAAATCTTTTGCTGGTGTTACCCAAATTGCCGGACAATCCAATTCTTGAATGCGTTTTTCTACTACTATTCTCGCAGATTCTGGCAATTCTCCAATAATTGCCGGACATTTTGCTTTAAGAATTCCGGCTTTTTCTCCAGCAATATCGGCGACAGTAGGGCCGAGGATTTGCCAGTGTTCGAGACTAATTGAAGTAATGGCGCACGCTAGGGGATTTTCGCACACATTAGTCGCGTCCAATCTCCCGCCCAATCCGGTTTCGATGACGGCAATATCTACTTTTCGATCGGCAAAATACAGCCAAGCTGCAGCGGTGATGATTTCAAATTGAGTCGGAGTTTCCATATCTTTATGGGCTACGACAATTCGTTCTAAGTATTGCTGCAATTCTGTTGGGGAAATCGGCTGTTGGTTGATGCAAATTCTTTCCGTCCAATCGATTAAGTGCGGGGATGTGTAGCGCCCGACTCGATAGCCTGCTGCTGCGATTACCGAAGAGAGATAAGCGCATACTGAACCTTTGCCATTGGTGCCGGCAATGTGGATAATTGGTATTTGTTGGTGGGGGTTGTTGAGTTTGTTGAGAAGTTGTTTGATTCTCTCTAATCCGAGGTGGATGCCGAAATGTTGGTATGATTTGAGGATTGATTCTGCATTCATTGATAGTTGTAGTGCGAGCGTCGGAAACTCGCGATCGATTGATAATTGATAGTTGTAGTGCGAGCGTCGGGAGCTCGCGATCTATTATTACAGTAATCGACCGGACACGATCTGACAGTTGATTCAAGATGGTACAGTTTTTACAGCGCTTTTCATGAAGCGTGAGATACCTAGAGATCGCAGGTAGGGAAACGGCATTTTTTTATTTACCACAGAGGGCGCAGAGAGAGAAGAAAAGAGAGAAGAAAAGAGAGAAGAAGGGGTATGAAAAAGATGGCTAGGAATATTATTTCTTTGTTTGCGGGTTGCGGTGGGTTGGATTTGGGTTTTCGTTTGGCTGGCTTCAATCCGATTTGGGCTAATGAGCGCGATCGAGCTATTTGGGATACATATAATTTTAACCATCCTGACACTATTTTAGACCGCAGGGATATCCGAAAAATTAATTCTGATGAAATTCCCGATCGCATTCTCGGAATTATTGGCGGTCCTCCCTGTCAAAGTTGGAGTGAAGCGGGTGCGAAACGGGGAATTGAGGACGATCGCGGTCAGCTTTTTTGGGAGTATATCAGAATTGTGCGCGACAAACAGCCTTTGTTTTTTTTTGCTGAGAATGTAAGCGGGATTTTGGCACCTAGAAATCGAGAAGCTTTTACTTATATTTTATCGCAGTTTGAGCAAATCGGCTATCGAGTTTCCTTCGAGTTACTGAATGCTAAAAATTTTGGCGTACCGCAAGATAGACAAAGGGTAATTGTTGTTGGCTATCGGAAAGATTTGGGTTTTGGTTTTGAGTTCCCCGCACCGGAAAATGAGGTTTTGACGTTGCAAGATGTTATTGGCGATTTGCGGTCGATCGACCCTATTTTTGTTAAAGGTAAATTAGATAATTATCACTTGCAGGTTCCCAATCATGAATGCGCGGATTTGGGATTTTCGAGTATTTATATGTCGCGAAATCGGGTAAGAAGTTGGTCGGAAACTTCTTTTACAATTCAGGCTAGCGCCCGACACGCACCGCTGCACCCTCAAGCTAATAAAATGATTTTGGTGGGCAAAGACAAGCGCATTTTCGATCCAAATTCGCCTCAGCCTTACCGCAGGCTTTCGGTGCGGGAATGCGCGAGAATTCAAACTTTCCCCGATGATTTTATTTTTAAGTACCAGCAGATTGCTGACGGCTACAAAATGGTCGGTAATGCAGTACCTGTTAATTTAGCTAGGATATTAGCAAGTAAAATCTTTGCGGATTTAGCGTTTCTTAAGTATGTGTAGGGTACGCGCTGCGCGCCGTACCGCCATTGACATGAATTGTTGTTTAGTTTGGCTCTAGGTCATCTAGAGTAAAGTTATGAGGATTTTTGAGGGTAAAGCTGCGATCTTCTTTAATTAAATCGCCCGTACAAAGGAAAGGCAATCGTTCTTGATAAGCTTCGATCGCGAGGATGTAATCTTTACCTGCAAGTTCGGTATGAATTTTCCGTAATTTGTCGGCAATGACTCCTAGTAATGTAATTTTGCCACTTAATTTATCAGCATTGGGTGTGTGAATTTGCATCACGACTCCGTGAATGGTTGTATGGGGAACTTTGGCAATTAAGTCTGCTAAAATTTCCATCTGAGAACGATTTTCGATGGCCTCCAAAGTTTCTAACATCAAGTTCATCGACAAAGGAAAATCTGGAAGATTGCTATTTAAAGGTAGCACAATTTGAGGGGATTCCGATCTGAGGTTGCTACTTGCCCAAATAATAGCTCGATCGCCTATTTGTTGTGTTTTTTTCCAACCTTTTGCTTCGAGGTAGTAGCTAATGACATCGGGTTGGAGATTTTTGAGCAATTCAAGATCTTTAACATTCGCATTCATAGTCTTCTTCCTATTGCGATCTGCTGCATGATAGTTGTAAGAGCATCCACCGAAAATATATTTCTTCTGGGTATGGAAATAGTAACGGTTTCTTTATTGTTCGTAGGTGGTACACCTTCTAATGATATCCAATAGGCGCAGCGTTTTAGGCAAAGCTCCGTTTCTGTCTGTTGCAACCAATCGCCGGGGTAATCGGGAACAGCAGTCACAATTAGAATTCTTGGAGGGTAGGCATTGTTGGCACTCAATTCTTCGTAGTTTTTAACCTTCAGGGGATAGCTAAGGCTATTTTCATTGAAGATATCTCTTGAGGTAGATTTAACTTGAAGGTAAAGGATGGGAAAGTTTGGTAAACCTGGTTCTGCGATTCCAGTGATAATTAGGTCTACACCAAGTTTATCTAAAGGAGTAGTTGTTCGCTGGCAGATGTACCCCGCTGCTGAGGTAACGGCATAAACGTAAGCATAACTGAATTCTTCTTTTTGAGTGTTGATGTCCATAGTCCCGATTCAAGCGTGACATCAGCATACAGCAGATAGAGCTTCAATCTAGAAAATTGATAGCGAGATTTTTCATCTAAAATCTACAATCTTCTATAATCCACAATCTACAATCCACAATTTTAACTAATCTAAAATCTAAAATCTAAAATCGATCGATCCATTTCTCAGTCCTGATTAAAACTTCGCTACTTTCTTTAAGAGCAACACAAACTTTGAAATTCAATTCCAGAACGTTCAAGGCAGGCGAAAGTTTTCTCAACGGTTCTATTTCTTTCGCAGAACAACCCAACATTTCCATGTAAGCTAGCGTCCAGCCAATTGCTTCTAGATCCGCTACATAGCCCTCGCCACCGCACAAATGACAGCTAATTTCCGGCTCGTGATGGCACTCGGGACATACCCAATTAGGGAGTTGTGAATCGATCGAATGCACGTGGGAAGCTGATGCGATTTTTAAAGCTTTAATGTGGTTGTGAACTACTTGTTGAAAACCTCGGGCTGGGTTGCTGTGCGATGGGGAATTGTCG
>JBOFTL010000677.1:0-2627 GCA_051652045.1 Microcoleus sp.
GCACTCGTCAGCTTCGCAGGATGGGACTTGATCAGGGAATTAGAGGCGCTGGCCGCATGAACAAGGCCACGCTGCTGAATCTGTTGGCAGCATAAGACTAGCCAAGCGGTGTGCCGGGGTTCGACTCCCCGGCTGGCTCAGCCCAGGTTGGGCGTTTTTCAAAAACATCAAGAGGTTCTATGGCTACAAGAGAGAGTTTGATCCGAGAATTGGAATTGGGAATGGATCTCTGGGACTCTGGCTTAATAACAGTCATTTTTTGCTATCGTTGTGGAATAACAGGTAATGGATCAATGGGTTTTTTGTGTCTGAATCACTGGGGGATTTATGTAAAAATTGCTTTGATGACGAATAGTTTATGTCTAAAACTGCATAAAACTGCAAGCTTCTCAGTCGCCCACGGGGGCGGCTTTTGCTATGGCGCTTCACCATTGAAGAGAGTCAGCTTTGTCGCTTAATTCCTTGTGATACATCATCCAAATTGTGTGATAGTCACACATGTCAATTTGACAGTAGCGATTGACAACTTCGCCCAGTAGCTGCGGATCTTTGGCGGCGGCCAGCTTGCGAAATGACGCTAGATTCTCTCGTTCCATGGCTCTCAGGGTTGATGGATCTCCCATGCCAATTCTGGTGTAACGATGATAGGTGTCGGCGGTAATGTAATCCACGACCATCTGCCTCTCTTCAGGCGTGTTTGCAAATGTTCGTGGATCTACAAATCTAACTTCAGGCGCTGCTGCCTGAGCTGAATTCTCGTATTCGCCTTTGTATTCCTGCTGTTCAATCGCTTCTATCTGTCCCGGATCTGCGTCTTCACCCGGCTCTTTTTTACCCGCTCGATTGTTGGCTGCAATTTGAGATTTTTTAGCGCCTTCTTTCAGAAGCTTTTGATATGCGCTTTCTTGCGTGAAATTAGGCAGGGCGAAATAGGCTGTGGGTGCAAGCAGTGCGATCGCCGACAAGCCTGCCAAACCTATTATTTTCCAACTAGAGATCGCACTCATTGCTTTGTGTTTGCGTCTTGTAAGAACCAGGCGCTTCTTTGGCCAGGAATCTAAACCTGACGCCAATCGCCTCATAAACAACCATCAAATCATTTGGGGAGAACGAGTAAACATCTTGCACAACTTTATCAAGCCTTGTTGCTTTATCTGGCTTGATGCCTGTTCTTAGGTATGTGCGAAGTTCCTCGTGGGTTATTCCAGCAAAATGAGCAAGTTTTTCTAGGTGCTCCTCTGATGGCTTGGTTCTCATATCTTCCCAGCCCTTGACGGTTGTATCGTACACGCCAATCTTCTTGGAAAAAGGTTTCCTTTTTAGCTGAGGCCTGCTTTTGGCAGTCAATAACAAACGCCAAAAGACGCTCTCTTTCTTCAGGTGTCATGAGTATAGTCCGTGCTTATTTGCAGTGTATGTGCTGCCTTATTGCATGTGTTGAACGAATTGACAGCATTCACACAGCGAGTTAGCATGTTGTGTATGCACTGCAAAAGAAGAGTTGTTTATGTACAACAAAAGTCAAGGTTTTCGGTACGTCGTAAAGCCCGAAACCCATAAAGCAATAGCGATCGCCGCCGTCAGGCAGGGTGTGCCGCCTGGGCAAGTCATCGATAAACTAGTTTCGGAAAATCTTCAGTTCGAGCTGAAGGTTAGCGCGTTGGAGGATTCCGCGCCATGACCATCAATTTCGAGTCAGGTGCTAGTAACGACGCGCTAACCAAAATCTGTGGGGCATATCCAGCCACCTCAGTCAATGGTTTCACAACCCTTTGGGTTCGACGGCGGGGTAACCCCAGCCGAAAGCGACGGTTTTCCCCCGCCGAATGCCTGCAACTTTGCCAAGGCTACACCCTAGCAGCCGAACAGCAACAGGAAATCTTAGATCTAGTGCCTTCTGACCCGTGTCAGGGCTTGCCCCGCGAATTCAGATCAGCACTTATCAAGCAGCTCCTGAATCAAGCCATGCATTTCTATTGGCGGCATCAGTGGCTTATAGGAAAGCTGCCATGAAGAAGGAATATGTTCAGCTCGGCCAAAAAGTTCGAGTTACAGCCCCAGGCGGGTATTGCGGGGAGCGCACACGTTGCGTTTCAGGCGCGATTATCGCTCTCCCTGTCCGAGATTGGGAGCGTTTCAAAAATAAGTTCTTCCATGCTGAAGTCCGGCTTTCGAGTCCACCTGAGCAAGCCGGAAACATCAAGTTCATTCCAGTTCATCGCTTAGAGCCAGTAGTAGGAGTCAAATGAACATCGAAGACCTAACCTTGCGTCAACTTAAGCAGCTATCTTTTGCGATCGGCCTTGAAAATCTTGACGAAGACATTGATGGATTTTTGGAAGATTTGAAGCAGAGGCTTGAAGTGGCGGCTAGTCCTTCGGCAACCTTAGAGCTTAAGTCAGATCCTTCGTTTTCAAGCTTCCTTGTAACTGGCAAAAACTATCTGATCCGCACTTTCACAATGATTTATTGCGGAAAGTTAATTAACCAGAGTCCCACAGAGCTTTTACTTTCCGAGTGTTCGTGGATCGCCGAAACCGATCGGTGGAGCGACTCCCTGAATGACGGCGATTTCAACGAAGTTGAGCCTTATCCCAACGACGTAATCCTGCTTAGATCTTCAATCC
>JBOFTL010000678.1:0-10685 GCA_051652045.1 Microcoleus sp.
ATGCGAGATAGTAAATCGAGGGCGATCGCAGATTCTTTCCGCACTTTTGTTCTCAACTTAGAACATACCTTTGAAGCGGATTTCTTGCGGTATCAACCGGAACTGAGATTTATGGATTTCTTCAGTCAAGGCAAGCGAGAAGCCTTTGAAGCATCCCTCAGACAATCATTCGAGCAATATGTCAACGACAAACTTGCAGCTTGGACTCTCACCGCAGAACAAGACATGAATTCAGCCTTTACTCAACTATCAAAAAGTGCGGCAAATTACGGAGCATCTTACACGAAAGTAACCGACAAAATTACTGAAAAACTGACCGGGCGCAAGATAGCACCGCCAGTTAGCAACTCGCAGGAAGATAACTCGCCAGCTTGGGCCAAATGGGCGATGGGATTGTTTTCTTTAGCGCGGGGAAATCTGGCAGGCGTCGCAATGGCAGGTGCTGGTTTTGATTGGAAAAATATCTTGCTCAATTTAATTACTGTGTTGAGCGTCAGTACGATTTTGGCAAGTTTTACGGGGATTGTTTTAGGACCTTTGTATTTAGCTTTGTTGGGGATGGGAGTCGGTCTTTTGCAAGCAGATGGAGCTCGCAAAGAGTTAATGAAAGCTACCAAAAAAGAGCTAGTCAAACATCTGCCCCAAATAGCGGAACAACAGTGGCAGCCGATTCACGATGCGGTGAAAGAGTGTTTTGATGTCTACGAACGGGAAGTTAGCGATCGCATGAATGATGATATTAATTCCCGGAAAGCTGAGTTGGATAATTTGCTGCAACAAAAGCAATCTCGGGAGATTAATTATCAATCTGAATTGGAAAGATTGAAAAATTTGGATGCTGATATAGCGGCTCGATCGCAGAGTATAGAATCGGTATATCGGGGTTTCTTAGCATCGGCTAGTTGAAATTTTTAGCCATTGCTAAATGTCAACTTTTGAGTGGGAGTTGAGTACAGAGGGATTTTCATAAATCCCTTTGTATTGTCTGTGATATCACCTCCTTTGTTATTTACCCCCATCATCAGGTAGTAGGGTGCATCGCTCTATAAAAATTGGCAGTAGGGGCAGTGCCCCCGTGCCTGCCCTGAATTACTCGTGGCGACGCACCCTACGCATTCATATACTAAAATAGCAGCATCTTCCGATGATTTATATCCAACCATAAGAAATTAAATCTGTAATTGTAATTTGTAATTGGTAATAGCACAGAAATATGGAGAATCAAGCTATAAAAATTATCGTACAGCAGGCGGCACTTAATTTGCTGGTTGCTTTAACAATTGCCTCTCCTGGATTGGCAGGGACGATCGCTAATTCATCGCAGGAATCGCATTTGTTAGGACAAATACTCGCATACGATCCTCCCCCGCGCGGAGCACCGAGCGATCGCAAAGACGCTGGAAGTCGCGAACCCCACGATTTTTTTGCTGTGATTCCGGCTGTAAATTTGGGATTAACAGCGATCGGACATCCGACTTTTTGGCTGTACTTACCTGCTCCTATTTCTAATAATACTTACTTTGAGTTTGTACTGCATAATGCACGGGAAGAAGTTGTTTTTCAAACAAATTTTGAGCCAGAAAAAACAGCAGGTTTTGCGAGTTTTTGCTTGCCGCAAAATTCACCGCCTCTGGAAATTGACCAGAAATATCACTGGTGCTTTTTTTGCGGGAATATCTCGCGCAGCGGCTGGGTTGAGCGAGTGGCGATGGAAGCAGAAATTTTGCTTCAGCTAGAAACAGCAGGGCTGAGACAGCGGGTTTTGCTGTTGGCTAAATGCGGTTTGTGGTACGAAACTCTTACTGAATTAATTGCATTGCGCGACAAAATTTTGAGCCAATTACAGACAGCTAATTTAGACAAAAGGTTGCAGATTTATGCTGACAATGATTTGCAATATGAAGCGATAGCAGACCTCACAGGATTTGAAAAAATATCTTCTCTACCGACATTGGATGCTGATTGGAATGCTTTATTGCAACATCCATTCGTGCGCTTAGATGATGCGATCTTACCGCCGTTTATTTGAGAAGCGGAGAACGGGCGATCGGTTGGATTAATCAGAGGAAGGGCGATCGAGCTTCTATTTGTAGCAAACATTTAGATATTTCATATTATTTGTAAAACCTTGATATTTTCTGCAGCGACGCGCCCTACAAAATAATTAAACCCCCCTGTACTCCAGGAGGGTTTAACAGTCTAAAATAGCTCGATCGCTCTTACATCGAAGAACCCAAACCTACGTAAGCACCGTAGAAGAAAAGAGTCAAAATGCCCAGAGCACCCATGCCCGCTACAGTACCAACGATCCACAAAGGAATTCTTCCATTGTTAATCATACTTATCACCTCACTAAACTAATTCACCTGAACAAAATCGAACCCAAAATCCAATTCAAACACCAGTTAGTTAAAGAAATAACTGGAGAACAAAATACCCAGGGTAAAAATCATCAACAAACCCAAATAAAGAGAAGTCCGGTTCAACTCTACGGGCTGTTCGTTGGGATTAGGAAGGCGCTGAGGCATTACAAACTCCTATCGTTGAATAAATTGCATTGCTGCGATCGCGCCCAAAAAGAAAATTGTTGGGACGCCTAAAGTATGAACTGCCAACCAACGCACCGTAAAAATAGGATACGAAATCGGCTCATTTCCGGGGGCTCTGCCAGTCATTTTTTACAACTCCTTGTTAAATTACTTGGCGATGAATGTTTCGACTTGTTTCTTAGATTCAAAGCGATCGGATACGATCGGCACTTCTTCGCGCTGTTGAGTGAAATACTCGTTAGGACGGGGAGTACCGAAAGCATCGTAAGCCAAACCAGTTTGTACGAACAGCCATCCAGCAATAAACAAAGCCGGAATAGTGATGCTGTGAATTACCCAATAACGGATACTTGTAACAATGTCCCCAAACGGACGTTCTCCAGTTGAACCGCCAGCCATTTAGAATTCTCCTTTCAACAACTTATCGACAGACATCTTTATTACCATTCTACTATCAAGCTGCTTGCACTGAACCTTGATATTTAAGTAGAGTACCGCTCGCACCGATAATAAATCCGCGTTCGGGAGTCATAAAGACAATCTTGTAAAAATTAGCGGGAACATCTTCAACTTCGCGGTCTTTTTGCCAAGTTTTCCCGCCGTCTAAACTGCACAGCAAATTGCCGCCGCCGCCGGCTAACCAAATTTCATTATCAGTCCGGTAAGCCATATCCAGCAAACCCCAACTCGCCTTGCGATCGGGAAACAATGGTTTTCCCCAACCTTCAGGACTTTCTGGATCGCTAAACTGAATTTGACCGCCACGGGCGAGCATCCACAAACGCCCGTCTTTGGTAAAGCCCATATTTTGCAAGCGACGGGAACTGTTGCGGTTGTGAGGTTCCCAAGCATCTTGTCCCGGTTTCCACACTGAATAGAAATTTCCCTTCGAGGAAACCGCAACGTATTTTCCATCCTCGGAACGGTTGATGTTGCGAACGACACCGAACGAATCTTTAACGACAGCTTTCCAATTTTTGCCACCGTCAGTAGTTCTATAAATCGCCCCCACATCAGTTGTCATCTCGGCGGAGCTCGGGCCCAAAGCCGCGATCGTACTTGGAGATCCCGGTAACTGAGAGCTCAAAGCAATCCGCGTCCAAGACTTTCCCTCATCCTCCGTATGCAGCAAAACCGAAGGCTGGCCGACAATCCAGCCCTCGGAACCCGCAAAACTCACCGACGAAAACCGCAATTTGGACTCATCGAGATCCAGAGTTACGGGCTTCCAGTTAGCACCGCCGTCCGAGGTTTCCAGCAGCGTCGCCTCCGATCCCACAATCCAGCCGTGTTCGGGATTTCCCGTAAAAGCAATGTCCTGCAAGTTAGCTGCCGTTGGCAAAGAAATTACCTGCCAAGGGTTGTAACTCACAGCACCGATCGTGCTGCAACTGGCGCACATGAGCGCCGCCGCGAATAAAATTACAATTCTTTTCCAAATTCTCACAATCTTCTTACTGTAAACCATAAAAACTCAGCAAAAACAAAATGCCAACGACCAAACCGCCAAAAATTAGCAAACTTTTCTGACCTTCTGTCATGCCGTTAACGCCGAGGCCGTAGCGTTGATTTTCTTTAAATCCCGAAACCCCCTCCAGCCCGCCGGCGTTTTGAAACACCGACTTGCGCGCCCCGCACACGGGGCAAGTCCAAGTTTGGGGCAGATCTTCAAAAGCCGTGCCGGGGGCAATATCACTTTTAGAATCGCCCTTTGTCGGATTGTAGACGTAGCCGCAGGCGCGGCACTCGTGCCGGTCTAAGGTTTTAGTCTCGGTAGCTGGATCGCTCATCAGAAAAATGGGTTGAAACCCCGTCCTTCTAGGACGGCTTTACAGTTACCACTACACGGGGGTTACTAGATTCGGTATGCTTTTGTAATGCACTTTCAACGGGACAATTACCGTCTCAAATCTTTCACCCGCGATCGCATAGTGTTTGCTACCAATTGCGGTAAGCCCTATTTCTAGGTGTATATTTCCCTTCGCCACTGACTGCCAAAGTGGTTAAAAACTAGGGAGGCATTCTTAACGTTTTGCGGGATACCACTCCCAGACAGTTCAGTTTGTCTCAAGGACGCAGGCTAGACACTGGTTTAGTCTTGAATTTGTGAAGATGGTAAGTCTTCCTCTTTCAAGCCCCATGCCTTTAGGCTGGGGTTTGTGACAATTCCAAAAGGGTAAGTCAGCTAATCTTAAAATATATATTAAAATTTATCAAGATTTGAGGTCTAGTGTAGCGACGGGCTCCAACCCCCAATCTCGATCGGGCAAGAATTTTCAGTCACGCAAAGTCTATATAATGTAAAGACACGTTAAAGAACCGTTTCACAGAGGCAGTAATTATTCACCGTGTTTGTACTCAGCGGCTACGAGTATTTCTTAGGCTTCTTGCTAATTTCCAGCCTAGTGCCTATCCTCGCCCTCACGGCGGCTAAGGTACTGCGACCGAAAAGTCGTCCCTACGACCGGCGCACTACCTACGAATCCGGTGTCGAGCCGATCGGCGGAGCCTGGATTCAGTTCAACATCCGATATTATATGTTCGCCCTAGTCTTCGTCATCTTCGACGTAGAAACAGTCTTCCTCTATCCTTGGGCTGTGGCTTTCAACCAGCTAGGACTTTTAGCATTTATTGAAGCCCTAGTGTTTATCACGATCCTCGTTATTGCTCTTGTCTACGCATGGCGCAAAGGAGCCTTGGAATGGTCTTAAGTTCTGACAAATCACAAACATCTCCAATTGTCAACCCGGTCGATCGGCCGACTGTCACCTCCGAGCTCTCGGAGAACGTCATCCTGACTACAGTTGACGACCTCTACAACTGGGCGAGACTTTCCAGCCTGTGGCCGCTGCTTTACGGTACCGCTTGCTGCTTCATCGAATTTGCCGCTTTGATCGGATCGCGCTTCGACTTCGACAGATTCGGCTTAGTACCGCGATCGAGCCCCCGACAAGCGGATTTGCTGATCACTGCGGGTACGATTACTATGAAGTACGCACCCGTCTTGGTGCGACTGTACGAACAAATGCCCGAACCCAAATACGTCATCGCGATGGGCGCTTGCACCATCACCGGCGGAATGTTCAGCATGGACTCCCCTACAGCAGTCCGTGGCGTGGACAAACTAATTCCGGTAGACGTATACATCCCCGGCTGTCCCCCCCGTCCCGAAGCGATTATTGATGCGATCGTGAAATTGCGCAAAAAAATCGCCAATGACTCGATGCAAGAACGGGGCAATTTGCAGCCCACCCACCGCTACTACACAAGAAGCCACAAGATGAAAGTAGTAGACGATATTCTGGATGGGAAATATTTGTCAATTCCCGGCCGAATTGCGCCGCCGAAGGAACTGACGGAAGCAATGGGAATGCCAGTACCGCCCGCATTGATGGCCGCACAGAAACAGGAGGTAAGCCGTGGCTGATCCGGAAAGCTCAATTGTTGAAGCTGGGAAAGTTTCTCAGTGGCTGACTCAAAATGGCTTCGATCACGAGGCTTTAGCGCCCGATAATTTGGGTGTGGAGATATTGAAGGTCGATCGAGAATTCTTGATTCCGATGTCAACTGCACTGTATGCCTACGGGTTTAATTATATGCAGTGCCAGTGTGCCTACGACCAAGGGCCGGGAGAAGATTTAGTCAGCGTTTACCATTTGGCAAAGCTGACAGATAATGCTGTCAAACCGGAAGAAGTTCGCGTCAAAGTATTCATTCCCCGCGACGATCCGAGAGTGCCTTCAGTTTATTGGATTTGGAAAGCGGCGGATTTTCAAGAACGGGAATCCTACGATATGTACGGCATAGTTTACGAAGGTCATCCGAATCTGAAACGGATTTTGATGAACGAAGATTGGGTAGGCTGGCCGCTGCGGAAGGATTACATTTCCCCTGATTTTTACGAATTGCAAGACGCTTATTAAGCGAGTTTTGCGAGGGCGGGTTTAGAGCATAAAATGAGACTTTAAAAGTTAAGTTTTATGCAAAACCCGCCCTCTATTTTTTGATAAATTTGATTTAAGGTTTGTAGTTGCGCTTCAGCGCCGGCGGGTCCAAAGGCAAACCTTTATCTAATGAGAATGTAGAATTTAGCGATCGCACCGGACGCACTTATGAATCTGTCGGGCTTTATCCAGAGCAAATTATGGTGTTGTACTTTGAGCCAGCATCGCCCGATCGCCAACTCGAAATGGTTACTGTATAAGTCAGAGAAGAACTTGCGGGTTCGATCGAATATAATATTATGTCCGATCGCAGTTTATTCTATTGGCGGATGCCAGCCAGCACTAACCCACTGACGCCTAACTGTGACAGCAATATTATTATTTAGTTGCAGTGCTGTGACTGTCGCGCGACCGCAGTCTGTAACTCCTCTAATTTCTGTGCCTTCTTCACTCCAAACAAAATGTTCTGACCATTGTTGAGTGCGCGGGTTAAACAAGTTAACGCGCGTTTGCGTAACTGGATCTAATGCGTCTGTTTGGATTCCTTTGTAATTATTGCACAGACTGCAAGCCAGCCAAAGATTTTCTTCATCGTCAGTGCCACCAACTGCTTTAGGAATAATATGGTCAATTTCCAATATTCCCAGGACATACATTTGTAGACTGCGACAATAACCGCATCGGTTTTGAGCTCGTGCGCGAATTATGGCTTTAAGTTGTTCGGAAACAGCCATGCTAATTATCCTTGTAATGGTGCGAGCAAGCCGCGTCGCACAGATTCATTCAAGGCTTGAGCTTGGATCAGCAGTCTATCTTCATAAATATGAATTAATGCCTGCAATTCGTCACGTTCAAAATCAGTAATTGTACCGCATTGTTGTTGTTCAAGTAATTCACTCAATCGTTGTTCTTGGACTGGTTGCAGCCGAAGTTGAGCTAAAGCGATTACTTCCGGATCGGACAATGCTGATACTGGCTTAGCAGTTGGTAAGAGAAAGTTTTCCAGAGTTTCTACTAAAATTTCACTGACGCTGCGGTGGCATTGCTGCGCTAATAATTCTGCTTGGCGATAGACTTCATCGGACAAGTTTAGGGTGATTTGGGTGGTCATAGGTGGGATGCTATGAAATGAATATCTATACTATGCCATATTTTACTTGCTGGCAGTCTTTGTATTCGATCGCCAGCTTAGCCCAGTAAGTTGTAAAGTATAAGAATGCTGCTATATAATGAAATTAACAGATGCCATAATAATTAGTTTTTAAGGAAGTTATAGCTATGACTCTGACATCAAAGGAAAAAACAGCCATCATCCGCACAGAAAGAGGACTGACGATCGCGGGAACTCGCATCACTTTGTATGACATCATGGACTACTTAAATGCGGGATGGACGCCCAAATTAATTCCAGGATGGCTGCGTACCCAAGAACAACTCAATGCAGCACTATCCTACATAGAGGAACACCGCAGCGAAGTTGAAGCCGAATATCAAACCGTGGTGCAAACATCTGAGGAAATTCGAGAGTATTGGGAAGCAAAAAATCGCGATCTTTTCGCCCGCATTGCTGCGATACCTCCTAAGCCGGGACAAGAAGCTATTCGCGCTAAAATTCAAGTTCATAAAGCCAAGCTGGGAATCACAGCATGAATTTTCTCGTTGAAAAGTACCCAAGCAATATCTATGCCCAGAAAGATACGAGAATTAAAAGCTCAGATTGGACGTGAAGGGTTTGTTTACTTGCCCAAACGCGGCAAGGGCAGCCACGAGCGTTGGCGGCATCCTCTGCTGAGAAAAACATTAACAATCCCAGGCAAGGATGGAGATGATGTGCCGCTCTACCTAGAAAAACAACTAGCCCAATTACTTACCGAAATCGAAGAGCTAAGGGAAGAGGATAAGAATTCATGAATCGATACAGCATGATTGTTCAGTGGTCTGATGAAGATCGGCTTTTCTTGGTCACAATCCCAGAGTTTGCCGATCGAGTTGTGATGCCGTGCACTCACGGAAAAACCCGATCGGAAGCAATTGGGAATGGCGAAGAAGTGATTGAAATGTACTTAGAGGCGTGGCAAGCAGAAGGGGAGTCTATCCCGGAACCCAGGACACTTCAATTTGCCTGACGATTTTTTATTCCTTAACCAGTCAGTGCGATCGCTCTCACTATTGGTGTTGGGTTTCGTGCCTCAACCCAACCTACAAGATATGCGATCGCACTTAGCTACGATAATTCACTCAATATAGCGTTTGAGGTGGAATTTTGCGATCGCAGCGGACGCACTTATGAATCTGTTTACCGGCTTTTAATTTCTACAAATTTCTGAAATAGCGGGACTTGAAAACGATAACCTGTTTCAGTCACCTCCAGCACTTCTTTATTCACAAGTCTCTGCCATGAACGACTTTCTGCTACCGATAAAACAGGTTCATCGATTAATTTATGCAAAAACTCTCGTTCTGATTCGGTGAACTCTTGATAGCGTTCTCGAAATACAACCCCGCCTCGTTCCAAACTTTTGATAATCACAGCCTGCACGTCCTCTGCTGTTAATTGACTTTGTTTTTCCAGATTTAACCTGGTATTTTCTCTATTGATTGCATTGAGTCGATCGACAAGCATACAACACATCAATTGTACGTAATAAGGCTGACACCGGGTTAAGTAAATAATTTCGTCAATCGCACTTTCTGTATAAATTTCGGGAAAATTAGGAATAGGATTACGAATTAAATCCCGCGCCTCTGATTCCTGCAAATACGTCATCCGTAAAGATTGCGTGTTAATCAAATAATCGCTCCAATACGGATTTAGTTCGTCCAAAGTATGGGAACCGCTGAACAGCAAAATCCAGTTATCGCGGTGCTGTACGATGTAGCGCAAAAAGTTCAAGGGCGATCGGCTTCCGGTATCTGTGACTACTTCCTCCAATCGCTCAAACTCATCCAAACACAACAAAAATCGTTTTCTCGGTGCAATCTTTTCAATTTGCACAAACCATTTTTGGAGGGTCAGAAACGGTTCTATCTTGAGCGATTCTCGGTCAATGGCAGGTAATTGCAAATTGCGGTTGCGTCGCGCCCCTTCGATGATTTCATCGGCGATAAACTCGGCTAAACCGCTCAAGGTTGTTGTCATTCCTCCCCCCTGAAAATCAACTAGCAGTGGCACTAATTCTGAGCCAACTTTTTGAGGTAAAAACTTGAGAGTGGAGGTTTTACCGGTGCGACGGCCTCCATACAGGAACAATACGGGTGGTTGAGAGGAAACAGCCAAAGATTCGATTTCTCGAAATACGTCCAAACGCCCTTTGAAGCGACTGTTAGAATTTTCTGGGTTGAGGGCTGGCCCAGCGACATAAACTTGCCGGATTTCTGCTGAATCTAAAGCTGATTCCTCTAGAGTTTGTCGGGATGTTTCTAAGATATCCAGCCACCGCTGCACGATGTTGCCAAAGCTAGTTGCTAAAGCTGGATTTTTGCCAAAAACCAGACTGTTTCGCAAACCATTGAGTTTTTTCAAAGGTGTGGCCAGCGTTTCATATTGAAGGTAGGCAGAACTGGCATTTTCAGCGGCGCGGAGATCTTGGCTGATTGCCAAAAATTCAGGTAATAGGGAACCGATTTCGGCTGGCGGTGGTGAGGGTATCCAGGCAAGTTGTTCGGTAATGGCAACGATATCTTCAGAATTCTGACAGCGGTTGAGGGTATCAATGGCAATCTCCACCATTGCCCTTAATACTACTTTCTGTTGGTTAGTTGAGTCGATTAGATAATTGATGGTTTGTTGGGCTGCAACTGGGTTTTGCTGATAAGCTTTGACGATAAACGAATCCATCAAAGGCATCGGTAAATGAATGATTTGGTCGAAGTACGGTGGGAGACGCCACAGCCATTTTGCCTTGTCTCCCTCCGGTACAAAATGCAACAGGAAAAACATCCACAGTAATTCTGGAATCCAGAAATAAACCCGCAAAGTGCCGAGAATCCAAGCCACACCGAACGCCACAACCACTGCCACAACCACTGCCACACCCTCCGTCACACCGAACACCACAGTGAGCGCCAAACCGAACGCCATAACGAACGCCCTAAAGAACTCCGCACCCCCCGCCGCACTCCCCGCCACACCGAACGCCACACCGAACGCCACACCGAACGTCACACCCACCGCCACAGCCCCCGCCACACC
>JBOFTL010000679.1:0-11539 GCA_051652045.1 Microcoleus sp.
GCGATCGAACTGTCATTAAGTTACAATCTCCGGGTCCCGCACCGACTAGATAAACTTTTCCTGTGGTATTTTGCATAATTATTCCTCGATATTGTAGTTATTGAATTCACTCAAAATTGAAGTTGGTGCGATCGAACTGTCATCAAGTTACAATCTCCAGCCCCGCACCGACAAAATAAACTTTTCCTGCGATATTTTGCATAATTATTCCTCGCTCTTGTAGTTGCAGCAGATGATAGGTCAATTTAGTACACTCGCCTATCGAACAATTCCCGCAAGGACACGGCAATGCCGTGTCCCTGCCTGCAATTTCTGGTGTACATTACTTACAGAAAAAATGCTGTAGATTAATACAGCCACAAACAGCACACAACATAGCGTATAATTGAACTCAATCAAAATTCAAGTTTAAATGGTAACACAAATAATTTTCATAAAGTATCGAGCGTCAACTGTCTCAGGTATCAAGTCAACCGTCGATCGCAGATCGATGCAGATCGACACAGATACTTTATTTAAAGCGTCAAAGATCGATTGACACTTTACAATTGACAACTATCAACTAGGGCGGGCACGGGGGCACCGCCCCTACCTATCAACGATCGCGAGATCCCGACGCTCGCACTACAACTATCAACTATCAATTCTCAACTGCTATATTTATGCAGATTATCATCATTGCGGCCGCCGATGCAAATTACTTTGAACTTGTACGAGGTACTATTTTATCGGTGCGGGAAAAACCAGAAGGCAAAAATGTCGCGATCGGCTTTTTCGATCTCGGCTGCACTCCCGAACAGTTACAATGGCTGACAGCGCAAGTTAATCTGATTCAACAGCCGGATTGGGATTTTGAATTTCCCGGCAAAAATGCAGCACCTCACTACCTCAAAGGACTTTTAGCGCGTCCGTTTTTGCGCCGTTACTTTCCCAATTTTGACATCTATCTCTGGATCGATGCCGATGCTTGGGTGCAAGATTGGAATGCTGTGGAACTTTTAGTTAAAGGTGCGGCAAAACGCGGTTTAGCAGTCGTACCAGAATTAGACAGATGTTATTATTTAGCTTACGGTAAACTGCCTTGGTACTGGGAATTTGTTTATCGCGATTATCAAGCAACTTTCGGCGAAGCAGTAGCCCAGCAGTTGCACAGCTACCCAACTATCAATGCAGGTGTTTTCGCGCTGCACAAAGATGCACCTCATTGGGAAATTTGGGCAAAATATTTGGGAGAAGGATTGCAGAATCACGTTTCTTTGATGACCGATCAAATTGCCTTAAATCGGTTGGTTTACGGTACGGAAATGTTCGATCGAACTGAGATGCTGCCCGCTAGATGTAACTGGAGTTGCAACTTTGGCTTGCCCGTTTGGGACAAGCAGCAAAATTGTTTTGTCGAGCCGTATTTACCGCATCAGTCGATCGGGATTATGCACCTCACCGGACACAAACACGATGCCGTAAAATTAGCAACTACTGACGGAGATACAATTGAAATCAGCCTGCGATATCAACCAATTAAACAAAAACAAATGATAGCACCAGCACAGCCTGAAATTCCCAACAATAATGTATTGCCTGCCGGAGATTACGTCGCTCCAGGATTGCAAATTATCCTGCCAGATGTGCATTTCCCTAATATGATAGTCGGCGATCCTAATAATTGTCCGTGGACGTACCTGCGCCGGGAAATTCCGCACAATTGGTATGTCGATCGGCGCGCTAATACTGTGGGATTTCTCAGTCGCGATGAAGCGCACATTCTTTACAATACTTCCCTAAAATTTACCGGAAAAAAAGCCTTAGAAATTGGCTGCTGGCTGGGTTGGTCTGCCTGTCATTTAGCACTAGCAGGAGTTCAATTAGATGTCGTCGATCCGCTGTTAGAAAAAGCCGATATCAGGCAAAGCGTTATCGATTCAATTCAAGGCGCTCTCAACGCATCAAGAGTGCAAACTTCCGTCGAACTCATACCCGGATACAGCCCCCAACGGGTAGAATCATTTGCCGCTCAATTTAACCGTAAATGGTCGTTAATTTTTATTGATGGCGAACATGAAGGTGACGGACCGTTAAATGATGCGATCGCCTGCGAAAAATTAGCAGAAAAAGATGCAATAATTTTATTTCATGACTTAGCAGCTCCTGCAGTAGCGAAAGGTTTAGATTACTTAAAACAAAGGGGTTGGCAGACTGTAATTTATCAAACAATGCAAATTATGGGTGCGGCTTGGCGGGGTAATGTCGAGCCTGTAAAACACCAGCCAGATCCCAATATTTCCTGGCATTTACCAGCACATTTGCAGGGTTATTCAGTCAGCGGTATGTCAAACGATCGGTCGGTCGATCGAGAAATCACTGTCAGACAAGTGCATGAAATGATGCAACAAGCTGTTGCATTGCTCGATAGCAATCGACCGCAAGAAGCCATGCAATTAACCGAACAAATCGCTGCTCTAAAGATCGGCGTTGCTGGAATGCACTACCTGAAATCTGTTTGTTTGAGCAACTTAGGAAGGCATCAAGAAGCACTCGCAGCCGCGAAAGTCGAACTAGCGATCGATCCTACCCACCGCCAAGCACAAGTGCAAGTTGACAACTTAACTATGGCTTTATTGCGATCGCAAATAAAAATACCCACACAGCAAAGATCGTGGAATACAACTCTCCCTCACGAAAATATGCTGTTAATTCAAAACGCCTCTTTGAACTATTCATACCGAGGAGTACCGATGCTAAAAAATCCCTTCGATTTTGCACTGTACCCCCTATTATTTTGGAATTTAAAACCGCGCACAATTATTGAAATTGGCTCGAAACATGGTGGGAGTGCTTTGTGGTTTGGAGATCTGCTAAATAATTTTGGTATTGACGGTCACATTTATTCGATCGATCTTGTTAAAGTTACTTCAGTCCAACATCCTCGCGTCACTTACATGGAAGGAAACGGCCAAGCTTTACAAGAAATATTGACACCAGATTTTATCAACTCGTTACCGCGTCCTTTACTGGTAATAGAAGATGCCGACCATAGCTACGAAACTAGCAAGCAAGTGTTGGAGTTCTTCCATCCGTATCTTCAGCGGGAAGAATATATTGTGATTGAAGACGGAATTATTTCAGATTTAATTCGAGATGCTTCATATAACAGCGGTCCTCACAAGGCATTGAAAAAGTTCTTGTCGGAGCACAAAGATGAATATGAAATTGACGGTAGCTATTGCGATTATTTTGGCTATAACATTACTTGGTGTACCAACGGTTTTTTAAAGAAAATAAAAGCAGGGCAATTCCCAGGCAAACCATTTTTAAATAAGCCGTTTGAGAGCGATTTTTAAGCCATACTCTTAGCGATCGAAGCTGATACCATTTATCAAAAAGATTGCAACAGTAGCCTGAGTTCATCTCGTTTAATTCTCAGAGCAACATAGCTGGCTCGATCGATCCCAGATATTTAAAGAAACCGGGTTTTTACCGAAGCTTTCAATTTTCAATTGAAGCTCGATCGCCCGATGTTTAAACAGTCGAATTTTAACCTTAAGATTGTCGATCTAATACAAGCTGAGAGTTCGATCGCAGTTGCCAGATTGTCGGGAAATAATCTTAAATTAAGATTTTAACTTTGAGATTTCAGTCGAAGTGTGAGATAATTCTTGACGATCGCGACTCATGCTTTACTGTTATCGCAAATTCGGTAAAGCAGCAGTGGCAGCCAGCAGCGTTCAAAAAATTGCGCAATTCCCAACCATCACCAACAAGGAAATATGAGCGAACACCAAACCATCACCTACCGCACAGAACGCGATTCGATGGGCGAAAAACAAATTCCATCTAATGTTTATTACGGCATTCAAACTCTGCGGGCCGTGGAAAATTTTCCGATTAGTGGCATTAAACCTTTATCAACTTACGTCGATGCCTGCATTTTAATTAAAAAAGCTACGGCGATCGCCAACAGCAAACTCGGCTGCATTCCTGAAGATATCGGTCAAGCAATAATTCAAGCAGCAGATGAAGTTTTAGCAGGCAAATTGCGCGATCAATTTGTAGTTGATGTCTATCAAGCCGGTGCCGGAACTTCCCACCACATGAACGTTAATGAAGTGCTTGCCAACCGCGCTTTAGAAATTTTAGGAGATGAAAAAGGTCACTACAAGCGCGTCAGTCCTAACGACGATGTAAACTACGGTCAATCGACAAATGATGTGATTCCGACTGCGATTCGGATCGGCGGATTATTGGCTTTAGAAAGAACTTTGTTTCCCGCTTTGTCAGGGGCGATCGCAACTTTAGAAAATAAAGCAGAAGAATTCAAAGATATTGTCAAATCCGGCCGCACTCACCTGCAAGATGCCGTCCCAGTTAGACTGGGTGAAAATTTCCGTGCTTGGGCGCAAATTCTCCGAGAACATACCGTCAGAATTGAAACTGCATCTACCGATTTAATGCAGTTGGGATTGGGAGGAAGTGCTGCCGGAACTGGCTTAAATACCCATCCCGAATACTGTCAAAAAGTAGCTCAAATTCTCGGAGAATTAATTGCCAAACCCCTAAAACCGGCACCGCATTTAATGGCAGCAATGCAAAGCATGGCACCCTTTGTCAATGTTTCCGGCGCGCTGCGAAATCTCGCTCAGGATTGCGTTAAAATCTCCCACGACTTGCGTTTGATGGACTCGGGACCGAAAACGGGTTTCAAAGAAATTCAACTGCCTCCCGTGCAACCCGGTTCGTCAATTATGCCCGGAAAATACAATCCGGTGATGGCAGAAATGACATCAATGGTGTGTTTTCAAGTCATGGGATACGACAGCGCGATCGCCCTTGCCGCCCAAGCCGGACAATTAGAATTGAATGTAATGATGCCCCTGATTGCTTACAATCTAATTCACAGCATCGAGATTTTAGGCAATACAATTAACGCACTCACCCACAAATGCCTTGCTAAAATTGAAGCTAAGGACGATCGATGTCTTGCCTACGCCGAAGGAAGTCTCGCCCTCGTTACCGCCCTCAACACTCACATCGGCTATCTCAACGCCGCCGCCGTCGCCAAAGAATCTTTAGAAACAGGCAAATCTTTGCGGCAAATCGTGCTAGAACGGGGTTTAATGAATGCAGAAGACTTGGCAAAAGTTCTGGATTTAGAGAAAATGAGTGCGATGCCAGCATCTTCGATCGGCGTTTAACTGTTTTTTGGCAGTTCGATCGCGCCCGATCGATTATATTAGGGGCAGGTTCGCCTGAATCTTCAACAAAAATCCAAGATTTTGCAAAGCCGCCCCGATCGAGATATTGCGCTCGATCGAACTTAATATTAATATCGCTGGTGCAAGTTAAAAAATTCAGAACTTCAAATTTTTACTTGAGTTCTAAATTTTTTTCAATTTTAAAGTTTGGGAGCAAGATTTATGCGCGCAGGTTCTTTTGGCAAAATAACTCATGATAAAGAAAACACGACTCAAGTGACATTTCATTATGTGGAAGGTCACACAGAAAGCTTTACTATCCCGATGCCTGCACAAGAATTTCAAGAGGAAGTGCTGAATTTGTTAAACCAACCTTGGTTGACTTTTCATCTCAGCGATCAAACAGTTTTTATCTGTACTGCTAGATTGGTGAAAGTGGAAGTGAAGCCACCCATTTCCGAACTGCAAGGTCAAGGAATCTTCCCCAATGCCCAGCGATTTACCACTATGCAGCGCGGTGCTCTGGGTAGATTGTCAATGGATGGTTAAATAGTTTTCATTGGGAATTGGGAATTGGGAATTGGGAATTGGGAATTGGGAATTGGGAATTGGGAATTGGGAATTGGGAATTGGGAATTGGGTAACTACCTCTTTCTTCCCATTCTTTTTATTCCATATTCCTATTTCCCTCTTGCCTCTTGCCTCTTGCCTCTTGCCTCTTGCTTCCCTCTTCCCTCTTCCCTCTTCTTTCTTCCTTCTTCCCTCTTCCTTCTTCCCTCTTCCTTCTTCCCTCTTCCTTCTTCCTTCTTCCCTCTTCCTTCTTCCTTCTTCCTTCTTCCTTCTTCCTTCTTCTTAACCATTATGACTGCAGTTAGTTTAATCAAAGCAAATTCATACGATCGCGCGATTTTGCAAACATCTTTAGAAAGCTTGCTAGCACCTTTGGGCGGAATGTCGGCTTTTGTAAATAAGGGCGATCGAGTTTTACTCAAACCCAACCTCCTTACCGGTGCCCGCCCTACCAAAGAATGCGTCACCCGCCCGGAATTGGTTTATTGCATTGCAAAAATGGTGATTGAAGCTGGCGGAAAACCTTTTTTAGGTGACAGCCCCGCTTTTGGTAGCGCAATGGGTGTCGCTAAAGCTAACGGTTATTTACCCTTGTTAGAAGAACTGAATTTACCAGTAGTTGAATTTCAAGGAAAACGTTACGAAACTGTTAGCAAAGATTTCAACCACCTCCGACTTTGCAAAGAAGCAATGGAAGCAGATGCAGTAATTAATATTCCCAAACTCAAATCTCACGTACAGTTAACCGCAACAATGGGCGTGAAAAATTTGTTCGGCTGCGTGCCTGGGAAAATGAAAGCTTGGTGGCACATGGAAGCAGGGAAAGATAGTGCTAGATTCGGTCAAATGCTGGTGGAAACTGCACGGGCAATTAATCCAAATTTAACTGTTTTGGACGGAATTATCGGTCACGAAGGTAACGGGCCCAGCGGTGGCGAACCCAAATTTTTGGGTGTTTTGGCTGCTTCTAGCGATGTATTTGCCCTCGATCGAACTTTAGTTGAAATTATTAATGCCGATCCGGCGGCGGTGCCCACTGTAGCTGCTGCGATGAGATTGGGGCTGTGTTCCAATTTGGAGGATCTTGATTTTCCGCTGTTACAGCCGGAAAATCTCAAAATTTTGGATTGGAAATTGCCAGAAAATTTGATGCCGATCGACTTTGGTATGCCCCGCGTGATTAAATCGACGTTCAAGCACCTTTACATTCGCTTTATTAAAGAACAGTTAAACACCAAAACCTCTCAATAGCAAGTTTACTAGGACTTACGCACTCTCGGCCAAAAACCCGGTTTCTATATCAAAGGGAATAGGGAATAGGGCATAGGGAATAGGGCATAGGGACTAGGGCAGAGGGAATAGGGAATAGGCAACAGGCAACAGGCAACAGGCAACAGGCAACAGTTTTGTACGATCGCTATACCAATTTCATAAAGTAGCGCGACATAACTCTCGCCCAACCTCACGCCAGTTGCTCTAACGGAGGGAACCTCCGCAACGCACTGGCGAGAGCAACGCACTAGCGAGAGCAACGCACAGGTTACCCGAACTTAGGGGGGGCTTGGAACTGGATCTCCAGCAAATATTTATGAAATTGGTATAAGCGACGAATTTTCTCTAAAAGCGGGGTTTTTGCGTAAATCTTGCTTAAATTGACGATCTTCGCATTGAAGTCGCGGTGATTCTTTAGTTTCCTGTCTCTAGGTCGATCGCGATTGACAATCCTTCGCGGTGTCTTCTTCCCAAAGATTTTGTAAAATCTTTTTCGATCCTTTTAAGTTTTGTTTATTTTTGCAAAGAATATGTTAACTTTTATATAAGTTCTCTCAAATCTTGCTGCAATACTCAACGAGTAACACGGCGGAGTTACATTCGATTCGAGCGGTTCGGGCGACTGTTGGATGGTTTTAAAGAATTTGGTATCAATTCAATTACTGAGTTGCACCAAGTCAAAGGAAGGATGACTAAAGCTACCTAAGTATAAATACTTAAAACTTACTAAGTGAGAGATCTATTGCTCCTAAAACAACAATAATTTTCACAATTAAGCGGTCAATTATAAAAGATTGATAAAGTTTGCCAGAGCCTCTTGACTTAGATCCGTACTTTCCGCGATGATGACCATACATCAGACAGATTAGAATTAACTTATAAACATTAAATCTGCTTCTGATAATCACCTTAACTGATGTGACGAGCCATAAAACAGGGATTTATACCGGTTAGGTACTGTCACAAGATAAGAGAAAACTCCAAAAACTAAGTTGTTGTCTGCATAGGGTTGTGTTTAAAATGTTTTGGGAAAAATACAAAGCTCATCGAACTAGATTTAACAAGCGGCAAGTTTCAGCTCGATCGAGTGCAAAAATATACAATCGGATATCGGGGCGATCGCGTAGGTTTTGCCCCTAGGACGATCGATTTATTGGTGCTTCAATTACCTGAAAAATGCTGTCAGGTATCATCAAGAATATTAAAATATCGTCGGACTTAGTGTCTGGCTTCCCTGGATTACATTCCTAAAGTTGCTATTTGAGATTTAGGAATAGCTACGGTTCATTTTTCGAGACATAAGTTGAGGCTCTGGAAGTCAATTATAGTCGATCTGGATGCATTGTTTTCAAGACTTTCAGCCTCAACAACTTCAAAGACAGCTTTGAGTAAGGCTACAGCATGAAAGAGTAGAAAATTAAATTTTCTAGCTAGCAGTTTCTCACAGTCTTGCTTGATGTCAAAGTGTCAACTTACCTGCGCTCTGTATTTATAACAGCAAACGCGCGCATCGGGAATATCGACAAATAATTTTTTGCGAACTCACTGACGCATTTAGTCCCAAAAACTACCAAAGTCAAACCATATTTCAAGGAGTACCACCATATGTTTGCTAACAACAATAACTTGACTATTTTACAACCCCTACAAGCCAGATTATTGCCCAATGGCAAAGTTTTATTAACCCGCAAGCTGATTGAAGCAATTGTCGAATTAAACCAGTATTGGGATGGTTCGATTACGGTGATGATGGAAGAGACGCAAATAGGTAATGATAATATCGATTGCAAAATCTTCAATCTGGATGAATTGCCCTTCAAATTAGAAGTAATTTCCTTCGATTTAATTACGCCTGCTTTGCTGCGCCAGCACAATACAGCGCTCGTACTGGCAGTACCTGGATACCGACAAAACCACATCTCTAAAGTCTGCCATTTAGCAGGAGTGCCGTGTATTTACGTTTCTGAATACACTCTAAAAACTCGCAAACAAATTGCCAGCGTCAATGCGAGCAATCCGCTCGTGCGCTTGCGGAGAATCGCTTGGGAACAAAATCAAGAAATTAAGCAGCGGGCCGCCATTGCCGGTGCTGACGGATTGCAGTGCAACGGTACTCCCACTTATAAAGAATACTTGAAATTGAATCCCAATTCGATGCTGTTCTTTGACACGCGGATTACCGAAGATATGCTAGCAACAGCCAGGGATATCGAACTGCGGACTACAAATCACTCTGCCGATACGCCTCTGCGCCTGCTATTTTCCGGCAGGTTGATTAAAATGAAAGGCGCCGATCATTTAATGAATGTTGCTCTAGAACTTAAAAAACGGGGAGCCAATTTTGAAATGTTCATCAGCGGTGCTGGTGACTTGGAAAAAATGATGAACGACACCATCGCGAACAATCAACTTCAAGATTGCGTGAAAATGCTCGGTGTCCCAGATTTTAAGACTGAGTTTTTCCCGTTTGTCAAGCAAAACATTGATTTATTTGTTTGCTGCCACCGCCAGGGCGATCCGTCCTGTACTTATGTAGAAACCATGTCTTGCGGTGTGCCGATTGTGGGCTATGCAAACGAAGCATTTGAGGGCATTTCAGAAATGTCTGATACGGGATGGGTTGTGCCGATGGATCGACCTAAATTGATGGCACAAAAAATTATTCAACTCAGCTACAACCGAGAAACCATCAAAGCAATGTCTTTTAAGTCTTTGGAGTTTGCTAAAAAACACACTTTTGAGAAGACTTTTAAGGCTCGTACAGAACATATGCAGCAAGTTGCAAATAATTTCATCGGAAAGAAATAAGCTGTTTGAGAAGAATTAAATTGACAATTGACAATTGACAACGGTCAACTATCAATTGTCAATTGTCAATTGTCAACTCTCAACTCTCAGCTATTAAGGCAGCCAGCGAGGGCGAAACCCTGTTAAAGACAGTTCTTGAGTAGATGGCAAGCTATTAAATTGCGGTGCAGTTTCTAAGCTAACCGAGATCAGGGTTGAAGACTCGATCGCCCTTCCTTCCTCTGTTCTCAAATCTCCGGTTACTGGTTCCGTTGGCTTCACAGTTAGCCGATCTAATAGCAATTCTAAACCGTCGGGTGACAAACTCATCGTTGTTTCCCATCGATCCGACAAAACTAACAGCGATTTTATAGCAAATGTTTGCAAATCGATCGCTTCGAGAGTCAGTTTTTCGGAAAATTCTTCCCCCGGTTGGCGTCTAGTTAACAAGCAGTAAAGCAAAGGATTTCTTGGGTCAAACTGACAGTTAATAAATTCTCCAGCCGTCCGGCTCAATTCCTTTTGCAATCCCCCATCGGTAACTAAAAAAATTGACTGCGTAATATCGCTATTATCTTTAAGCATTACCGATTTCCTGCCATCGGGCGTGAAGCTTAAAACTCTCCGAAAAGATGGGATAAAGTCTAAAGGTTGCGCCTTTGGCGTCAGGGATAGAATAGCGATGCCTTCTGCTTGGGGATTGACAAAAGTTTCGCTATCTGGGGCGATTGCAAATTCTCCGGCGGGACGGCCCAACAGTCGCTGCGGAATTGGCGAAGTTTCTAACTTTAACACCCACAAACCGATGTCTTCTGGATGGCTTCTATTTACTCGTTGCACCGCGATCGTCCTGCCGTCTGGAGATAAATCGAATTTGAGATTTTCGTAGTCTAGATTGTCTAAAATCTGTCGGATAATGCCTGGTTTGCGATCCGGATCGGAATTTCTACCTGTAGTTACAGAATACAAAGATTGTTCGTACAAACCGGGCTGATAATTCGCCCATTCACTAGCAGAAAATAAAACGCGATCGCCCGCTGGATAAATTTTAAAATCTTTAACTACTAAGTTCTCTGGAGTCAGGATGATTTTTTGTTGGCGCGTCAGGTTATAAAGAATTAACCGCCCTTTTTCGCTACCTGCTGTACCTTTGTAAACGAACGCTCGATCGGGTGTGCGAAATTGACCGACAAAGGGTGCGATCGATTTTCCTAGTTTGTTGTTAAAATCTGGTTTTGTCCTGGCATTTTGTAATTCAATTTTATAAGCTGTCTCGTACTGGGCAGGTGCTGTTAGAGTGTATACTAAGTGTTTTCCCGACCAACTGATTTTTCCGGGCAGCGTCGGATTTATCCGCAGCTCGGCCTCGACGCTTTCCCGATCGATCGGGTGACTAAAAGTCATGATAAAAGCAGTATCTTGCGACCCTATTTGTTTGTTTTGCCAGCTAAATTCGCGCACTTTTGGTAAAGAGCGATCGCTCGCAATTATCAATAGCCCGATCGCTAAATTTAGCAAGACTATTAATGATAAAGCAGCGCGGTCTATTGGTTGAGATGTGTTTAATCTTAAGGGCATAACCAATAAACACAAAATAATTACTCCAATTTATTATTAATTTTTATGAAGTTTTCAAGTTTTATTTTGGTTGCTGTTAAACTAGAAATCATACTGTTTTTTAAGTCATTTGCGAACTTGGGTAAATCCAACTTGGGTAAATC
>JBOFTL010000680.1:0-3177 GCA_051652045.1 Microcoleus sp.
GGCGCTAAAGTAATTATTTTTACAATATCGGCGCAATCTCCCAAAACTAATTTGACATTTTCTATAGTTAGCGGTAGTAAAAATTCAATTGGATGAGCTCCTCGCTTTTGGGGGTTGAGAAAAGGACCTTCGAGGTGAACGCCGATAATTTCTGCTATTTTGGCTTGACTTGCTGCTGGTCCGCTTTTTTGGCTGCGGATATATTCAGCAATTGTCGAGAGCGATTGCCTAAATTTATCTACCGAAGTTGTTACCAATGTTGGCAAAAAAGCATCTACTCCCTGATGCCACAAAAATTGACAAATCTTCGGCAAGATTTCCCGATCCTTACTTTCTAAATCTGGAAAAGCAAAACCCAGCGAGCCGTTAATTTGCAAGTCAACACCGCCCAAAGAAATCCAATCTCCGGCGACATCAATTACTTGCAAATCTGGTGGAGAAACCCGTTTAAATACTTTGTCCATCGGGCAAACTTCTTGAATGATGCGATCGGCATCAATAGCTAGCATCTGCAAATCCTTTTTGCCGGGAAGTCTCGCATTAAGAATATCTATAGGGGTAGTTGTCTGGTCAATCATTCGATTTTAGATTTTGGATTTTAGATTTTAGATTGAGAGATTGCGGGATGATTCGATTTTAGATTTTAGATTTTAGATTTTGAGATTGTTCGATTGTGGGATTTTGAGATTGTGGGATTGTGAGATTTTTTGATTGTGGGATTGTGGAATTTTGAGATTGTGGGATTTTGAGATTGTGAGATGGGTAAGTCAAATCTAAAATCTAAACTCTAAAATTCAACAGGATTGTTGGATGGATAATTCAAATCTAAAATCTAAAATCTAAAATCTCAAATCTAAAATAGCGCGATCGTCCTTTAAAATTAACACTTATCAGAAATCTCAAATCATACTAATTGCATGAATCAGCCTACAGTTGGAATTATCATGGGTAGCGATTCAGATTTGCCAACCATGAAAGATGCGATCGCAGTTTGCGAAGAATTCAAAATTGCTTGCGAAGTCGCGATCGTCTCTGCCCACCGCACCCCCCAACGCATGGTAGAGTACGCTCAAAGCGCCCACCATCGGGGTTTGAAAGTCATTATTGCAGGCGCGGGCGGTGCCGCACACCTGCCGGGAATGGTAGCATCTCTAACGCCTTTGCCAGTAATCGGCATTCCAGTACCCAGCCGCCACTTGCAAGGAATCGATTCTTTGTACTCGATCGTCCAAATGCCCGCAGGAATACCCGTAGCAACAGTAGCGATCGGCGGCGCTAAAAATGCCGGCTTGCTAGCAGTTCAAATCTTAGCAGCTCACCAACCCGAATTGCTAGATCTCGTCCAGCAATACCGCCAAAGCTTATCCCAATCCGTGATGGAAAAGCAAGCCCGATTGGACGAGCTAGGTTACAAGTCGTATCTAGATCCAAGCAAATGATACAAAATCATTTTTAGATCGCAGCAAATGATACAGAATCATTTGTAGTAAAATTGTTGCAATTTTAGAACGCTAACTGAGTAGTTGGGAATATGTCTAAACTAATGGTCAAAAAGAAAAACTCGAAACAAGCAAGGCAAGGGCCTGCAAGTGGACGATCTATGGATTTTCTCCGTACAGTCAAAACATTCCGTCAATTGCAGATAGCGATAAAGAAGCTGAGTCCCACTTGGCAAGCCTGCATACCTTTAGCTGCAATTATCGTCTTGGTATCTGGCTACGCAGCAGTCGCCCAAACAGCACCCGCACCTACTACTGAGGAACAATTAGCCAGTCTGAAGGTGGGCATGGATACCATGTGGGTCATGGTAGCCGGGATGTTAGTGTTCTTTATGAACGCCGGTTTCGGGATGTTAGAAACTGGTTTTTGCCGTCAGAAAAATGCCGTTAACGTACTGGCAAAAAACTTGATTGTTTTTGCCCTTTCTACGATCGCGTTTTGGGCGATCGGCTTTGCCTTAATGTTCAGTGACGGTAACGGTTTTGTGGGTTCGAGTGGGGGATATTTCCTGTGGAATGTAGCGGACAACAGCCCCGCCACAGGAGAGGCTTATCAAGGCATTTTCGACTCGCTAAACTGGACGGGAGTCCCCCTCAACGCGAAATTCTTCTTCCAATTAGTTTTTGCGGGAACTGCTGCCACGATCGTTTCTGGAGCCGTTGCAGAGCGCATTAAATTTATTGACTTCTTAATTTTCTGCTTGCTGTTGGTAGGTATTGCTTACCCGATTACCGGACATTGGATTTGGGGCGGTGGCTGGCTGGCAAAAGCAGGTTTCTGGGATTTTGCAGGTTCGACAGTGGTTCACTCGGTAGGTGGCTGGGCTGCTTTGATGGGAGCAGCATTTCTCGGGCCCAGGATCGGCAAGTACCGAGACAACGAGACTGTGGCACTACCCGGACACAATATGAGCATTGCTACCCTGGGATGTTTGATTTTGTGGTTGGGTTGGTTCGGCTTTAATCCAGGTTCGACAATGGCAGTAGATCCGAATGCGATCGCCCACATTGCAATTACAACCAACACCGCCGGTGCCTTTGGAGGAGTTGCTGCAACCATTGTGGCTTGGCTGTACCTCGGCAAACCAGATTTATCGATGATTATCAACGGCATCCTCGCTGGCTTAGTTGGCGTAACCGCTAGCTGCGCTTGGATCAACGTTCCTAATTCTGCGATTATCGGCACGATCGCCGGCATTTTAGTCGTTTTCGCCGTCACTTTCTTCGACAACTTGAAAATCGACGATCCAGTAGGCGCGACTTCTGTTCACCTAGTCTGCGGTGTTTGGGGAACTCTGGCAGTTGGGTTGTTTGCTGACGGTCCCAATACAGGAATCTACACTGCTGGTCCGGCAGCAGGATTGTTGGTAGGTGGCGGTTTCGGTCAACTCGGGGCGCAGTTACTCGGCATTGCTTCTGTAGGTGGCATAACCGTGCTGCTGAGTCCGATTTTCTGGGTGGCTCTCAAAGCTACGCTGGGTATTAGAGTTACTCCAGCAGAGGAAGCAGAAGGTTTGGATATTGGCGAACACGGCATGGAAGCCTACACTGGGTTTGTCAAAGAAAGCAGCTTGGGCGGCAGAAGCGAAGGCGGTCACGGCGGTTTTGCTGGGGGGAAAACTAAACTTTAGCTAGTTCGGCCCGAATGCCCAAACTATATTGCTTGCAATTAGTGTGG
>JBOFTL010000681.1:0-10347 GCA_051652045.1 Microcoleus sp.
CAATGGGCTACAGCTTGCAACTGGGGCGGGGAGCTCTAATTGCCGAATTGACTGGAATTACGACTGTTAGCAACTTTCGATCGGCCGATATTGCTGCCGGAGGCCAGGGAGCGCCCTTAGTGTCAATCGTTGATGCTTGCTTGCTGACAGAAGCCCACCGCAGCCTTTGCATCCAAAATTTAGGTGGCATTGGCAATTTCACTTATTTGCCTTGCCGGGGAGAGCAGAAATTGGATAACAATTCTGAGGTTGCCCATCTTGGAGAGGGGATTGTGGGCTGCGATACGGGGCCGGCGAATTCCTTGTTGGACCTGGCCGCACAGCACTTCTCCGGAGGAACTCAAACTTGCGATGTAAATGGAGCTTGGGCGGCTCAGGGGAATCCTTGTCAAGCTTTAGTAGAGGAGTGGCTAAAACAAGAGTTTTTCCACCAAAAACCGCCCAAATCTACGGGTCGAGAGCTATTTGGCGTTGATTATTTTCACCGCTGTTTAGTCGAAGCCCAAGCTTACAACCTCAGTCCTGCCGATGTCCTGGCTACTTTGACAGAACTGACTGCCGCCTCGATCGCTCACAGTTATCGAACTTGTTTGGCGCAAATGCCCGATCGAGTTTTGCTTTGCGGGGGTGGCAGTCACAATCTCTACCTGAAAAGCCGATTGCAACACTTACTGCAACCAGTAGAAGTGCTGACTACCTCTGAGGCAGGCTTGAGTGTAGATTTTAAAGAGGCGATCGCTTTTGCGGTTTTAGCCTACTGGCGGATGCAGGGCGTTCCCGGCAATCTGCCTCAAGTGACAGGTGCCCGCGCACCCGTACTTTTAGGAGAAATTAACTCTTGTTGGCACAGTTGGGCGTGATACCATAGAGTCTGAGGGACAACGGCTGTGCGTTGTTGCACCAGCATTGTAGCCAGCAGGACAAGCATAGGAACAGCACTGTGGCTCACACGTTTTTAATGGAATCAGGCCAATGGACGCTCGAAGGCAGTTGGATCGAGCGCAACGGCGTGCCAATTACGGTTAAAGGCAAAACTTTAGTGAGCTGGAACCGAACAGATTGGTTCAGTATGGTGACGAAGCTCGTATTTCCAGGAGGGGATCGGGAGGAGATTATTTTGCAGTACCGAGGACATCTCAACAGCGATGAAAGGCAATATACTTTCGTGCTCCAACACAGCGAACTCGGCCGGGTGGAGGGCGAAGGTTGGATTGCTCCTCAGTCGATCGTGCAGCGTTACTGGGTACTGGGAGATGAACGCCAGCGGCGGACGGGTTTTGATACCCTCCACCGCGTAGACGAGAACCGCTACTACCAATCTAGTGGCGTTATGTCGGGGCATTATTTGACGAGTACGATGGAGGCTACTTTGGAACGCCAGCCGGAATAGTCGAGGGTGAAAAGCTGCAATTTGTGGCATTGTAACTAATTCTGCAAAACTTTGATTTTCTTTGCTATGCGGGGTATCGAATTGTGTCTTTTACCAAGGAGTTTGCTTCTAGGTTAAATGACAATCGCAACAAGCTTCATAAGTTGTTTGCTAGTTCTGATGAATTCGATCGAGGAAACACAGTGATGGCATCAAGAATAAGCAAGAATTCGATCGACGCACGGCGAGAGTTTACCTGAATGATTTGAATCCAGGCAAATCTGGTGTGGTGCGTCAATTCTTGTTTCAATGTCACGATGTCATGCAGGATTTTGTTGCTCTGTTTTGGCTGCGTATTGGATAACCATTTGGTTGACAATCCCCGTTATCAGAAGACGGGGATTCCGGTTTGTGTTTCTGGATTGTGTTTCTGGTTGGTGTTTCTTCCGTGCAGAGGTGGTATGGCGGCTACTTTTTTTACTACTTACGGGTTTCTGATTGTTTCAATGTTGCTGGGTGCAATGTTGGGATTATCGCTATATTTACCTCTAATGACCGGACAATTGTCTTTAGCTAGCCCCGGTTTTTATGCTTTGGGCGGGTATATTGCAGCAATTTTATCTACTACCGCGTTTCAATCGATCGAGGGTTTGTTTCCGCTACATCTGCTTTTATTAGAGATGTTAATTGCCGGGATTGTTTGTGGATTTATCGGAATTTTAGTAGGGATTTCAGCCCTGAGATTGAGAGGTATTTATTTAGCGATCGTCACTATTGCTTTTGTGGAAATCCTGCGCGTTTTATCCCTAAATTTAGATATTACTGGCGGTGCAGTCGGTATTTTTGCAATTCCTCAACCTTTTGCAACGCCGATCGAATATTTGTGGGTTGCTGTACCTTTGTTGGTGGCAAGTATGGCGGTTCTCTACCGCTTGGAACGCATTCGTGTAGGACGGGCTTTTGCAGCAATTCGGGCTGACGAGTTAGCGGCCGATGCGATCGGCATTAATCCAACTTTTTATAAGGTTCTGGCTTTTACTTTAGGTGCTATTTTAGCGGGTGTTGTCGGTGCGGTGAGCGCGCATTTTCTCAATACTTGGAATGCGCGCCAAGGAACTTTTGATGCTAGTATTATTTACTTGACTTCTGTGTTGATTGGTGGTAGCAGAACTTTTGTCGGGTCGGTGTTGGGAGGGATGGTTTTTACTGCTTTGCCGGAGGTGTTGAGAGGGCTAGCAACTATTCAAGGATTGCCGATTTGGTTGGCGCAGTTTTTGAGAGACGGGCGGTTAATTATTTTTGGGTTGCTGATAGTTGTGGGAACGATATTTTTTCCGCAAGGTTTGGTGACTCCGGAGTTTTTGAAGAGATTTAGTAGGGGCGATCGTACTTCTGCATAAACTACCGATCCTCCGCTAGTATTTTACTAATAAATTCCTCACTACCAAGCGCTGCAAGTAGTTCACGTAGACCGTACCACAAGCACCGAACAATGAGCCTCAGCTACAACCTCAGCACTCACCGAACCCTCTAAAATCCGCTTCACACCTGTCAAACCGCGACAGCCGATCGCAATTAAATCTGCTTTGTAAATATTAGCCAATCGCACGATCTCTTGAGCCGGTTCCCCCGAGACAATCTCTAACTCGCTCTGGCAAGGTAATTTTTCCTGATAAGATTGAAGCAACTTTTCTACTTCTCGATAAGGAATCTCATCACCCTGAGCGTGCGGTCGATCGGCCCCCATTTCAAAATCCGACTTAGCCGAATCAACGACATGAACTAGAATTACCTTTGCCTGCGGTTCTAACTGCAATTGTCCCACAGCTTGCAACAGATTTTCTGCAAAGCCAGAATTGTCGATCGCTACCAAAACAGTATTTAATATCATGCTATTTTAAATCTCATACCGCAAGCGATATGTTGTAGGCTTCTGAGTCCTGTTAAGGATATCTAGAACTTCCTTTAAGGTACTCGAATTTCTTTCCCTCTAGGGCGTTTTAGAGTGAGGTACGCGACCTGCCCCACTTGTTGGATGAAAGCTGTTTATCTAGACCTAGATTGTTATTCTGCGATTCCAGATATGAGTATTTTACCAGAATTATTACAATGAGCGATCGTCTCGTCGCCATCTTTAAGAATGCTAGCTGGCTGCGCCCAACATCGCTTGGAGGATCGCTCATATCCTAGCTCGACTCTCATGCCACCCCAAATCAAAGATTATGGGTTGGGGATTCGGGCTCCTCTAGCTAAAACCTAAAATTCATCATCTTCCTCATTATCTGTGCGCAGTCGCACTGACTCAGCATGGGAAGGCAAGCCTTCAGCCTCCGCCAACACGTTAATCGCCTTACTTACCTTCTTCAATGCGACAGGTGAATATTGAATCAAACTCGAATGCTTCATAAAAGTTTCCACTCCCAGCGGCGAAGCATAGCGCGCGGCCCCAGAAGTCGGTAGAGTGTGATTCGGACCGGCCAAATAATCTCCCACAGCTTCCGGCGTCGAAGTACCCAAGAAAATCGCACCGGCGTGACGGATGCGTTCGAGTAACTCCCAGGGTTCTGCCACTTGCAATTCCAAGTGTTCCGGAGCAAACTCATTAGACAATTGGGCCGCCGATTTCAAAGAATCCACCACCACAACTAAACCGTAATTCGCGATCGCCTTTTCCGTCAAAGTTCGGCGCGGGTGATTTGCTAGCTGCTTTTCTACCTCAGCCACTACCTTTCTCGCCAATACCGAATCAACCGTCAGCAAAATCGCCGACGCCATCGAATCGTGTTCGGCCTGAGCCAACATATCCGCAGCTACGTGTACGGGATTTGCAGCACCATCTGCTATGATCAGCACCTCAGACGGGCCTGCCAGAGAATCGATCCCCACAGTTCCGTAAACTAATTTTTTAGCTAGCGTGACATAAATATTTCCCGGTCCGGTGATTAAATCTACCTGGGGAATAGTTTCCGTACCGTAGGCCAAAGCCGCGATCGCCTGCGCCCCGCCCACGCGATATATCTCATCAACCCCCGCTTCCTGGGCGGCGACTAGCACCGCAGGATTCATTTTCTTCTCTTGTCCGGGGGGCGTACACATTATCAATTGCGGCACTTTGGCAACCTTTGCGGGTACCGCATTCATGATTACAGAGCTCGGATAAGACGCTTGACCCCCAGGAATGTAAATTCCCGCGCGATCGACTGGCGTGTAGCGCTTGCCCAAAACAATCTCATCATCACCAAACTGCACCCAAGACTTCGGAACGCGCTGTCGGTGAAACGCTTCTACCTGTTTGCAAGCTGTGCGGATCGCATTTAATAATTCTTTCGATACCTGCTGGTAAGCAGCATCCAATTCGGCCCCGCTAACGCGCAAATCTTCCGCAGTTAGGGTCAAGCGGTCGAATTCAGCAGTATAGTGCAGCAAAGCCTTATCGCCTTTGCGCCTTACAGCTTGCAGCACCTCCCGCACGGTGGCTTCTTTGTGAACGACAAATTCGTCATGGGTGCGATCGCAGATCCGTCGCAGTTCAGCTTGTGCCTCAATCCACTGAGTAATGATTCGCAGCATGGAAATTAGGAATGCCTTCCTTTAGGAATTGCCCGCCAGAGAACCGGGTGCGCAGGCTTCAGGGGAAGAAGGACTGGAGGGGGGATGGGGGGGAGAATGGGGATGGAAAAATTTTCCTTTTTCCCTCTTTCTTGTCCTTCTGTGAACTACCACACACTGACCTACGGTGAGCGTGCTACCACCTAATACCTCCTGTTTGTTTCCTCCTGCTTTACTTCTGCCTTCTGCCTGCTGTAAATGCCTCTTGCTGAAGCCAAAATAACCCGTACTCTTTGTTATAGCTTAACTTGAATTTTTCAGGTAATCGCATTTTCCAAAGATTGACGTACTCCTCGGCATAAATGCGCGGGTAGCGCTCAAAAGATGTTACGAGGCAGGTTTAAAACCCGTCGCGTCACTTTCCGATCGCAGGCAGGAGTGCTCGCGTTCCCGTACTAACCTGATAAATGCTAGATTATTAAGCCTGATGTTCGGCAATTTTTTTAGCTGGTGGGGGGTTTGGGGAGCGATCGGCTCCTGGTGGTATCCGTAGCATCAGTATCGGGAGTATGTCACAGCAAAATCCCTCACAACTTTGCTACTTCGGTCGCCCGGTTTCAAGCACCCATCAATTGACGCCCGACATTGAGCCGATCGCTCCGAGTGGGGAAAAATATTTTCGGATGTACTAGCATAAAAACCATCGCATATAGTATACTTGAAAGTTGCGTGTAAAATACACTGACCTCAAAGGTCAAGTTTTCATTCTCCCGGAAACTTAAAAAAATATACCTACTTCCTTCCAGCAGCACAAAAACTATGGCCAATATTAAGTCCGCCGCCAAACGAGTCAAAATCGCCGAACGCAACCGCCTGTACAACAAGTCTTACAAATCAGCGGTAAAGACCTTGATGAAAAAATATTTTGTGGCCGTTGACAAGTACGCAGCAAGTCCGAGTCCTGAATCAATGCAAGAAGTGCAGCAGCGCATGGCCGAGGCTTACAGCAAAATCGACAAAGCAGTAAAAAAAGGCGTACTGCATCGCAACAACGGCGATCGCAAAAAATCCCGCTTGGCAAGAACTCTGAAGAAGCACGAAACACCTGCAGCCTCTTAAGAAGGAAGAAAGCAGAAGGAAGAGTTGAGAGTCGATCGTTGACAGCAGTCATCAGTCTTTAGGAATAAAAAAAGAAATTATTGTCCCCCGCTCTCAGAGCGGGCACGGGGGCAGTCCCCCCCACATTCTCTCCCTCTCCTACTCCCCCATGCAGCTCATCGACACTCACGTTCACATCAACTTTGATACGTATAAATTGGAGTTAGAATCCATCCGAGAGCGCTGGCGGGAAGCTGGCGTAGTTCGTTTGGTGCACTCTTGCGTAGAACCAGAAGAGTTTGCCTCAATTCAAGCGATCGCCGACAAGTTCCCCGAAGTCTCCTTTGCTGTCGGGCTTCACCCCCTAGACGCTCATAAATGGCAAGAGGGAACAGCTAAGCAGATTCTTGAATTAGCAACTTCCGATGCCAGAGTAGTGGCGATCGGAGAAACCGGACTAGACTTTTACAAAGCGGACGATCGGCAACAGCAATTCAAAGTATTTGAAGCACAACTCGCGATCGCCCAGCAACTCAACAAACCTGTCATCATCCACTGTCGCGATGCAGCAGATCCAATGGCTCAAATGCTGCAGGAATTTTGGCAAACTCGCGGTCCCGTGCGCGGAGTCATGCACTGTTGGGGAGGCACACCCGAAGAAACCCAATGGTTTTTAGACTTAGGTTTCTACATCAGTTTTAGCGGGACTGTCACCTTTAAAAAAGCCTTGCAGATTCAAGAATCAGCCTGTAAGGTAAATAGCGATCGGCTGTTAGTCGAAACAGACTGTCCGTTTCTGGCCCCCGTACCCAAGCGGGGAAAACGCAATGAGCCAGCTTACGTCTATTACGTAGCCGAGCAAGTTGCTAAATTGAGAGGAGTTTCCCTAGAAACTTTGTGCCGGCAGACAACCGAAAATGCTTGTCAGCTATTCGGTATTTCACTTTAAGTGAAACCAACAAATACAAACTGGAAGAGTCGAACCAGGCAAACCCAGCAAAAGTAGAAGGCAAAAAGCAGAAAGTAGAAGGGAAACAATGCAAAAAAACTGTGAATGGTTCCATCTATCTCCCGAAAAAAGCAACCGCATTCATCTTTTATCAGCTTTACAGTTGGCTTTGCCTGCGCGGATCGCATTTGCGCCCTATAATCAAAATAACAAACCGATCGAGTACAGGCGCTCTAGCAGCGCTCGCTGCGGGGTCAAGTTGGTACGCGAAACTTCGGATCGAGGAATAACTTCCCAAGCAAAAACTTCAACTAATACCTCAAACAAGCCCTCAAAAACAACTTGGAACCCCAGCAATTTTTTGAGAGATGTAAAGTCAATTTTAGCAGTCAAATCGGTAATGTCTCCCTTCAGCCAAAAGCAAGAAATGGGAGCAAAAATAGCAACGGTAAAACTTAAAGCCAGCACAATTTCAGGTAGTTAACTAGCGGCAAATAACTAGCGGCAAAATTTTACTTTGCTGCTATTAGCCTATAAAAAACCCATGAATTTTCTCGGAAAAATCCTCAAAAAAAGCTAGAAAATTCAAACGCAAGCGCCTGTAAAAAGTTAAATTCACTGCCCAAAAAACACCCATGACCAACCAACAAGATTATACAGAATTCGCTTTCACCTTACCAGACCTGATCGAAATTCAACGGGCAAGTTTTCGCTGGTTTCTAGAAGCAGGTCTGATCGAAGAACTCGACAGTTTTTCCCCGATCGCAGACTACACGGGCAAGCTAGAATTGCACTTCATGGGCAAAGACTTCAAACTCAAGCGCCCCAAATACGACGTAGACGAAGCCAAGCGCCGGGACAGCACCTACTCAGTGCAAATGTACGTCCCCACCCGCTTGATTAACAAAGAAACAGGCGAAATCAAAGAACAAGAAGTCTTCATCGGCGACCTACCCCTGATGACCGAACGCGGTACGTTCATCATCAACGGTGCCGAACGGGTTATCGTCAACCAAATCGTCCGTTCCCCCGGCGTCTACTACAAATCAGAAACCGACAAAAACGGCCGCCGCACCTACAATGCCAGCCTCATCCCCAACCGAGGCGCATGGCTGAAATTTGAAACAGACAAAAACGATTTAGTCTGGGTCAGAATCGACAAAACCCGCAAACTCTCAGCCCAAGTTTTGCTCAAAGCCCTCGGACTCACCGACGGCGAAATCTACGACGCCCTCCGCCACCCTGAATACTTCCAAAAAACCATCGAAAAAGAAGGACAATTCGGTGAAGAAGAAGCTTTGATGGAACTTTACCGCAAGCTGAGGCCGGGCGAACCCCCCACCGTAGCAGGAGGCGAACAACTCCTCAACTCCCGCTTTTTTGACCCCAAACGCTACGATTTGGGCAAAGTCGGTCGGTACAAACTCAACAAAAAACTCCGCCTCTCCGTCCCCGACACCGTGCGCGTCCTTACGCCCCAAGACATCCTGTCTGCGATCGACTACCTAATTAACCTCGAATTCGACATCGGTTCCACCGACGACATCGACCACTTAGGAAACAGAAGAGTGCGATCGGTAGGAGAACTGCTGCAAAACCAAGTCAGAGTCGGACTCAACCGCCTGGAGAGGATCATCCGCGAACGGATGACCGTATCCGACCCCGAATCCCTCAGCCCCGCCTCCCTGGTCAACCCCAAACCCCTGGTAGCAGCCATCAAAGAATTCTTCGGTTCCTCCCAGCTATCCCAGTTCATGGATCAGACCAACCCCCTAGCGGAACTGACCCACAAACGCCGCCTCTCCGCCCTCGGCCCCGGAGGCTTGACTCGGGAACGCGCCGGCTTCGCCGTGCGGGACATCCACCCCTCCCATTACGGTCGGATTTGCCCGATCGAAACTCCAGAAGGCCCCAACGCCGGACTCATCGGTTCCTTGGCAACCCACGCCAGAGTCAACCCCTACGGCTTCATCGAAACCCCCTTCTACCCAGTAGAAAAAGGACGAGTCCTGCGCGACAAAGCCCCCATCTACATGACAGCCGATGAAGAAGACGATTTACGTGTCGCCCCCGGAGACATCCGACTCGACGAAAACAACAACCTCTTGGGCGAAACCGTAGCCGTCCGCTACCGCCAAGAATTCACCACCACCACCCCCATGCAGGTAGACTACATGGCGGTATCCCCAGTGCAAATCGTCTCCGTCGCCACTTCCCTGATTCCCTTCCTGGAACACGACGACGCCAACCGGGCCCTGATGGGATCGAATATGCAGCGCCAAGCCGTACCGCTGCTGAAACCCGAACGCCCCCTAGTCGGCACCGGGCTGGAAGCTCAAGCAGCCAGGGACTCTGGAATGGTAGTAGTATCCCGCACCGGCGGCGAAGTAGTCTACATCGACGCCACTAGAATCATCGTCAAAACCCTAGCCCCCGATGCCGAATCCACCAACATGGATGAGCATTTCATGATTCGGGACTACGACGAGCTCAAGGCAAAACAGCCTCAAGCTTGGAAGCAAAAATATGCCGGCTGCGTCGAACACGAACTGCAAAAATACCAGCGATCCAATCAAGACACCTGCTTGAACCAACGCCCCTTAATCTATGAGGGCGATCGAGTCGTCGCCGGTCAAGTGCTCGCTGACGGTTCTTCCACTGAAGGGGCGGAACTCGCCCTGGGCCACAACATCCTCGTAGCCTATATGCCTTGGGAAGGCTACAACTACGAAGATGCGATGCTGATTAGCGAAAGGCTGGTGTACGAAGACGTTTACACTTCGATCCACATCGAAAAATACGAAATCGAAGCCCGCCAAACCAAACTCGGTCCTGAAGAAATCACCCGCGAAATTCCCAACGTCGGCGAAGACGCCCTCCGCCAACTCGACGAACAAGGTATCATCCGCAAAGGCGCTTGGGTAGAAGCCAGTGACATCTTAGTCGGAAAAGTAACGCCGAAAGGAGAGTCAGACCAACCCCCCGAAGAAAAGCTGCTGCGAGCAATCTTCGGCGAAAAAGCCCGCGACGTGCGCGATAACTCCCTGCGCGTCCCCAACGGTGAAAAAGGCCGCGTTGTAGACGTGCGCGTTTTCACCCGCGAACAGGGCGACGAACTGCCCCCCGGTGCCAACATGGTAGTCCGCGTTTATGTAGCCCAAAAACGCAAAATCCAAGTTGGCGACAAAATGGCAGGCCGCCACGGCAACAAAGGTATCGTTTCCCGGATTTTGCCGATGGAAGATATGCCCTATTTGCCCGACGGCACGCCAGTAGACTTGGTGCTCAATCCCTTGGGCGTACCGTCACGGATGAACGTCGGTCAGATATTCGAGTGCTTGCTGGGCTGGGCTGGAGAAAACCTGTCGATGCGCTTCAAAAT
>JBOFTL010000682.1:0-6473 GCA_051652045.1 Microcoleus sp.
CTCTGCGCAGTCAAGAAAAAATGCCTGCTTGGAAAATGTTTTTGTTGATTATAGTTGTGGTATGCGGTATGGGAGGAGTTGGCTGGATGGCCGGCAACTATTTGTTAAATATGCAATCTCAAGGGCGTAGAACTACGCCTGCCGGAGGTCCAAGACAGCAGCAAGAAGAGGCGTTGCAAGACCGCTTTCAAAAGTTAGGAATTGACGATCGATTTTATAGTAGTTATATCAGTTTGGTGGATGAAAAGTTTTACGATCGATACCCGGAATTAGGGAAAAGGTTGCTGACAAGTTCTGATGCCGATCGCCAGTGGCGGGAACGCTGGCAGAAAACTGGAGAAGAGTTGCTGGATAAACTTGAAACAATCGGTAGCGACGCGAGAAAGCGTTTGGGAAGTTACGAAACCGCCGATCTCGATCGCTGGAAAACAGAGGTTAACAATCTGAATTTGAGCAGTCGAGCTTTATACGATTTGGCAGATGCTAAATTCTTTTATTTATTTCCAGAAGAACCGCGCCAGCGAAATATTCTCGGTTTGCCAGTCGGTCAAGTTTGGCAAGCAATTACTGCCGACACACTTGCAAATTTGCAAGCAGGAAGTACGATCGAAAGCGTTGAATTCCACAGCCGCACGAACAACCAAACTCTTTCCGGCAATCTCAAACCTGGAGAGGGAAAAGCTTACATTGCAAGGCTAGCTCAAAATCAAACTGTGAGCGTGAATTTGCAAGCTCCACCGAAATCTACTTTGCTGTCAATTTATACTCCCGGCAGAATCAGCAAAGCTAGAGCTTTGCTGCAAGATTCTGAGGGAGCCAGTTGGTCGGGATTGCTGGATGATTCGGGTTATTATGAATTTGTCGTAGTTTCTCAATCAGCAGAGCCTATTTCTTACGAGTTGAATATTAGGGCGGAGTAAGTAGAAGGAAGAAGGAAGAGGGAAGAAGGAAGAAGGAAGAGGGAAGAAGGAAGAGGGAAGAAGGAAGAGGGAGGTAGGAATAAGCTTAAATCCCAAATCCTAAATCCCAAATCCTAAATCCCAAATCCTAAATCTCAAATCTAAAATCGATTGACGTTCCAGAAAACACAGGCAATAATAGAATCAGAGTAATTTAAGGTGAGTTTGCAGACCGAAGAAGAATATGTGGAAATTCGTGATTTTAGCTTTGGTAACTTTGGAGTTAGTATTGCTGAGTACGCTGGGCATACATCCTGCCAATGCAACCCTCAGCAATCCTGAATTTTACGCTTGGAACTTTGCCTCTGTGGGTAGCAGCGAACTTGTTTGCAAAAAAACAGTTGTCGCCCCGCAGGATATAGTTCTCCCGTCATCGCCTATGCAGGCTGTGAGCATCAATTCTGCGATCGTGGATAGCAAATTTTGTGCTAATTCAACTAAGCCTGTGAAATAAGGCTCGATCGAAATTTATTTTTACAATACCCAAAACGCGCTTACCACAATTGTGTAGCTCGATCGAGTTCTTTCGATGCGATCGGCAGTTTCTAATTGTAGCTGTTCTAAGTCGCACCCACTTTTGAAAAAGTTAATGATAGCGCTCGATTAACCAACGGTAATCGCCTCACAAACCGCTCCGGCAAAAGCCGGAGCGCCTTTGTTAAGAAAGGTGTAAGTAAGTCATAGCTTCTTCAGGGGAGTCACTGCGGTTTTGAGGCCTCCCCAAGTGGAGGAGCCGAAGTGTTGTAACTGCCAATTATCAATTGTTAATTGTCAATTGCCAGCCGGCATTACCTGCTCAATCGCTTGTAAACCGAAGCCAAAGCATGACTGTCACCCACATTTCCTGGAAACAGCACCACAGGCAAATCGGGAAACAGAGGATGATCTGGCTCCATTTTCACCACAGAACAACCTGGGATAATTTGACCTATTTGCCTCACACTTTTGAGCGATAAACCGGTACTCAAAACATCATTAGAAGTAATACCACCCTTGCTAATTAAAAATCCGAGATCCGCAGGCAATCCCCGCACGACATCCATCAACAAAGCAGACACGGCCTCTCCAAATTTTAACCGCGCTGCTGCATCTTCAAATGTGAGTTCGTCGCGACTGGTATAAATCACGGGAGTTTTGCCTTCATCGCAAGCTCTGCGGGCTTTTTCGAGAATTGCTGCTAGAATTTGAGAGCGATTCTCTGGAGAATCTTCGAGTAGGTGAGATACATCTATTTCAATGCTAACTGTATTCGGTTCTTCTAACAAATGCTCCAATTGTTCAGTTGTTTTCTTAACGTGAGAACCAACTATTACTGCACCGGGTTTGCCACCGCGCGCGTATTTTGACATTTCCTCCGCTGCCACTGGCTGGTGGCCGAGATCTGCTAGGGATGTTAAAATACTTGCTGCACTGCGGAATAAAAATCGTTTTCCTTGGCTAACTGCGTCGAGTGCGTGTTTGGCAAAACTATCTAAATCCCCTTGAGTTTCGCCGTCAACAACCGCATATTGATTGTCGGTAAATTCCAGCAGCCTCTCCAAGCTTCCGTAGCGAATATCTCCCAGTAAAATTCGCTCTACAGAACCTGCCTCGATCCTACCGTTTGTTTTTTCTTCAATGTAATCCGGCAGAAAACTGTGCTTGTAACCAAAAACCGAATCTTTGGCAAATTCAGTTTCGTGAACGCGCGTTTCGATGCCGTTAACCATGAGGTAGTGTACGCTGTTTCGGGTAATTCTTCCTCCTTCAAAAAAGGCGGGAATCATAAACACAGCGTCGAAAGGCCCGAGTTCTTCAGTGATGACATCGGTTTCGACGGGAAAGTGGCCGCGGAGGGTAGAATCGGAACGACTAACTATTAGAAAGTCTTTCATTTCTTCTAGCTCGATCGCTTTTTTGAGATTCTGGCACACTTCGTGGGTGATGGAGGCAGCTTTCTCTGGAGTTAGCGATCTAGTATTCGTGAGTACGAAGAAAATTGGCGAATTGTCCCGCAGTCCCAAACGCAGGGTTTCTACGTCCCAATCGATCAGCAGCAAGCAACTGTGTACTGTTTGAGAACCCGTCGGATCGTCGTCGAGAACTATAATTTTAGGTTTGGCAGACATACTTACCTGATTGTTAACTTCACCCTTCCAAGATATCCTCATGCTGTTACTTTGCAGGCAAAAGTTTACGAGTTCGGTTATATTTCTTAATAATTTTTGGCGATCGGATCTTGTACCTTAAGAAAGATCGGAATTAGGAGCGTGTCGGTCTTGCAATTTTTTCATTTCTGCTTGAACGGCCACAGCTAGCTTCAAGGCTTCGTTCAGCAGTCGCCCCCGTTCGCTGGCTCGATCGCTAATTTGCAGGCCGTTTAAAGCTGTTAAATTAGTGGCAAAAAGTTCTGTGTTCGTAGCAACAAACTTTCTATTTTCTCTGAGAATTCTTTCAGTCTTTAAAGCTCGGACTAAATCGCCTCTAATAAGCTGCAATGCTTGAATGACTTTAGCTCGATCGGCTATTTTAACTTCCCGATTGCCGGCATCTTCAATGCGATCGTTAATTTCGATCGCTTTAATAATAGCATTGTATCGATCGACATCATCGAAAAGCGCGATCGAATGTTTGTGAGTGTGGCTGTACCTAATTTTCCAAGCATCCTCAAAAATTAAGCCGGCAGCCGCAGCTAGGTGGATGGCAATCCAAAATAAATAAGCATCAGGAAATATTTCACTTAGCAGTAAAAAACTTATGAGAACTAGCACGATTAAACTGAAAGTTTTCAAACCTTCGCGGACAAACTTAGTCGCTGTTGCCGGCCGGTAGGCGCAAGCCGGCGATCTACCGCTGAGGTGTTTGAGTTCGCCGATCGTAATTTCTAGCCCTTGGATATCAGATCTCATAAACTTTTATAGCAGAAGGCAGAGGGAAGAAGGAAGAGGGAAGAAGGAAGAGGGAAGAGGGAAGAAGGAAGAAGGAAGAAGGAAGAGGGAAGAAGGAAGAGGGAAGAAGGAAGAGGGAAGAGGGAAGAAGGAAGAAGGAAGAAGGCTGTAGCTGTCGGCGAGTAAGGGAATAATAGTAATGGTTTCAGGGTTCTAGAAAGCCCTAGCCGTTAAGAAGGTGTCCTATCAGAGAAAATATGCTTAACAACCTCGCTTTCAACTGTCAACTGCAAACTGTCAATTGTTGAAAAATCTTTGTTAATCATTAATTTTAGGTGGAAAATGAGAGGTTAGCTTAGAATAAATTTAACACTTTCTGTAACTAGAACGATATCATGTCTCAACGTCCTATTTACCTAGACAACCACGCAACAACCCCAGTAGACAAACGGGTACTTGATGCGATGCTGCCGTATTTCACAGAACAATTCGGCAATGCCGCCAGCATCAATCACGTCTACGGGTGGGAAGCAGAAGCGGCGGTAAAACAGTCGCGGGAAATTATAGCAGCAGCTATTAATGCATCACCAGAAGAAATTGTTTTTACCAGCGGTGCCAGCGAGGCAAATAACTTAGCGATTAAAGGGATCGCTGAAGCATATTTTCACAAAGGCAAGCACATTATAACAGTAAAAACAGAACACAATGCAATTCTCGATCCCTGCCACTACTTGGAAAAAATGGGATTTGACATTACATTTTTACCTGTAAAAAGTGATGGATTGATTGATATAGGTGACTTGATTGGGGCGATTCGGGCAGAGACAATTTTAGTATCAGTCATGACGGCTAATAATGAAATTGGCGTCATCCAGCCGATCGCGGAAATTGCAGCAATCTGTCGCGGTAATGACATATTATTCCACACCGACGCGGCCCAGGCGATCGGGAAAATTCCTCTAGATGTGGAGGAGATGAATATTGATTTAATGTCTTTGACAGCACACAAAATTTACGGACCGAAAGGCATCGGCGCGCTGTACGTGCGGCGCAATAAACCGAGAGTGCAGCTAGCGCCGCAAATGCACGGTGGCGGTCACGAAAGAGGAATGCGATCGGGTACTTTGTACGTACCGCAAATAGTTGGATTTGCCAAAGCAGTAGAATTGGCACTTGCTGAAATGACGGAAGAAACGGCACGGGTAGTTAGTTTGCGGCAGCGTTTGTGGGAGCAGTTAGAATCAATTGGTTCGATTTACATTAACGGTCATCCTACTAAGAGATTGCCAGGTAATTTGAATATTAGTGTAGGAGGCGTTGACGGTCAAGCATTGTTGTTAGGATTGCAGCCGGCGGCGGCTGTTTCGTCAGGTTCTGCTTGCACTTCGGCGAAAATATCGCCATCTCATGTTTTAGCAGCGATCGGGCGATCGGACAAGTTAGCATATGCTTCGATTCGGTTTGGGATCGGCAGATTCAATACTGTCGAGGAAATAGACTTAGTTGCCAAACATTCAGTAAGTACGATCGAAGCTTTGCGACAAACTCAAAAAGTCATGAGTTGACAGTTGACAGTCGATAGTTGACAGTTGACAGCTACGCATAGGTATTCAGAAACCGGGTTGTTTGCAAAAATACTGCATTCCCATCAGTATATTCGGTAAAAAACCCGGTTTCGCGCGATCGAAGAAGTCCTGTAATTATTTGTAGGTTGGGTTGAGCGAAAGCGAAACCCAACTATCAAAAGTCGCCCTAACTAACAGCATCTCAAGTAGTTAAGGATCTCGATTTAAGTGATTAGGCAAAATTAATTACATATTGTCATTGCGAGTCACGAAGCATCAGTCCTACGGACAGGCACGCGCCAACGCATAGATTTCAAGTTTCCGGAATGAGAAATTAATTTTGCACAACTACTTATTGGATTAATTGATGGGTTGGGTTTCGTTCCTCAACCCAACCTACAACTACTGTAATATCGCACTTTTTCACCTGCTTAGTCTTAACTCTAGTCCCAAATCGAACAGTCGCAATACCTGTTTGACCTGGCTGTTTCTGCGCAATTCATCATGAGATCGTTTCATAATGTTCTACTGTCGGAAATGGATCGTAAAAGTGATGCAATAAAGAACGCCACTTTTGATACTCTGGCGATTGCCGAAATCCAACAGTATGGTCTTCTAATCTCTGCCACCGTACTAGCAGAATGTAGCGGTTTGGAGTTTCTATGCACCGTTGCAAGTCGTGAGAGATATACCCCGGCATAGAAGAGATAATAACTGAAGCTGTTTTGAAAGCGGTTTCAAATTCTTCTGCCATATTAGGCTTGATATCGAGAATTGCAACTTCTAATATCATAAGATATAAAGAGGAAAAACCTAATAATAGCATCTCAAAGTATTTAACAATCCATTCACTGACAAAGTTTTGCGCTCGACCGCCAACAGAATATCTCTTTAAGGTGAATCCTGCCTAAATTTTTCCTGAATAGCTGCATTTTCTATCTGGCCCACTTTTGGGAAACAGCGCAACTCTTTTCTCCCCCTCTCCCCTTCTTTAAGAATAAGTGTCAATAATTTGCTGTCGGGGTCGATCGGGCTATGATGGACGGTTGGGAACCTTTCAGAATTTAAATGCTAAACACAAA
>JBOFTL010000683.1:0-2946 GCA_051652045.1 Microcoleus sp.
GCAACTCGCACATCTCTTGCAAAGCATCGATCGCATTGCTGAGAAGATTCATAAACACTTGATTTAACTGAGCCGGATAGCACTCAACTTTTGGCAAAATACCATATTCTTTTATCACCTCGATCGATGGATAATGACCGCTACTTTTCAAGCGATGCTGCAAGATCAGCAGCGTACTTTCAATGCCGTCATGAATGTCAACCAGCTTTTTATGAGCTTCGTCAATGCGAGAAAATGTGCGCAATGACAAAACTATTCCCCGAATGCGATCGGCCCCCATGTTGAGCGAAGCGAGCATTTTCGGCAAATCTTCACTCACAAAATCCAGATCGATATCGCATTCTTGCTGTTGAATCTCAGCAACCGGATCGGGATAGTATTTCCGATAAAGATGAACCAAATTGAGCAGTCCTTGAGTGTACTCGCTGACACAGTTCAAATTGCCTAAAATAAAGTTTACGGGGTTATTAATTTCGTGGGCGACTCCAGCAACTAACTGCCCCAAACCGGCCATTTTTTCTCCTTGAATCAGTCTGGCTTGAGACTGCTGCACGTTTTTTAAAGCTTGAGTTAATTCTTCTGCTTGCTGGCGGGTTTGTTTGAGCAATTCCGCTTGTTGGAGAGCAACTCCTAGCTGCACGCCAACTTGAGCGAGCAGATTAATCTCATCATCTTGCCAGTAACGAGGCTGGGAGTTTTGGTAAGCTACTAGCAATCCCCAAAGTTTTTCCCCTTGCAAAATCGGTACAAAAGTTTCATTGCGGGGATACTTTCCTGCCCGAGTTGCTTGCAATAAACCACAGGCAACTTCCGGTTCATTTTTGATTACGGGAGTCCAACCGCTGACGATCGAATCAGCAACAAATTCGCCGCTCCAATCAGCATAAAATCGATAGATTGCTACCCGTTCCACTTCTAATAACTGCCGAACTTCTTGAGTTGCAGTTTGAAATATTGTCTCAATATCGAGAGATTGGCGAATTTTGTCTACTGTCGTCGCGAGTGCCTTTTGCCGCTCGCTAGCTTTTGCCAATTGTGCTGCTTGCGTCTGAACTTGTTTGAGATATTCAGCCTGCTGCAAACCTACACCTAATTGCGAGCTGATTTGAGCTAGCAAATCCACCTCGTATACTTGCCAATCGCGGGGACCAGAATTTTGATAAGCTGCTAATAAACCCCAAAGTCGATCGCCTTGAAAAATCGGCGAGATCGCGTAAGCTTTTGCTTGGAATTGCTCCAATAAAGCTATATGACAATCTTGGTGTCCTGCTTGATAAATGTCGCTGACGGCAAAGCATTCATTGAGACGGTAACGTCCCCCCCGAGTTTCTTGCAAGTGAGTATCAGCAACCACTGGCTGAACTTCGACTAATTCATCCCACCCATCCGCGATCGATTCTGCTACAAATGTGCCGCTCCAATCATCATTGAATTTATAGATAGCTACTCGATCTGCTTGCAATAATTGCCTGACTTCTGCGGTAGCGGTACGGAAAATCTTTTCGATATCGAGAGATTGGCGAATTTTATCAATAGTAGCTGCAAGGACTTTTTGCCGTTTTGCTGCTTCTTCTTGGGCTGCTACTTTTGCTAGTTGGGCGGACTGTGTTTGAATGCGATCGACATATTCTATTTGCTTGAGTGCCACTCCTAAATGTTCGGTAATTTGGCCGAGAAATTCTATTTCGCAGACTTGCCAGCGGCGGGGGCCGCTGCACTGGTGAACGCACAGCATTCCCCAAAGTTCTTTACCTTTGAGCAAGGGGATTTCGAGGCTGGCTCGAACTTGGAATTGTTCGAGAATATTGGTGCGATCGGAGCTAAATTCTTCTCGCTTGATATCCGCGATCGCATTAGCTTGACCCTGCAAATACAGCGGCAAAAACTCCTCGGAAAAGGAGCGATCGCAAACTTGCACGTTAATCACGGAAGTCCAATTACTGTCAACAGTTTCACAGATAAATTCTCCTTCGCAATTGCTGCTAAAATTGAAGCGAAATACTGCTACTCTGTCAGCTTTCAGCAAGTTGCGAACTTCGGTAACAGTCGTTTGGAAGATCGTGTCTAAATCCAACGGTTCTCGAATGCGAGAAATCACTGCTGTCAGGGTTTTTTGCTGTTCCGCTCGATCTTGAGCTTGCTTGAGGTATTCTGCTTGCTGGATCGCGACTGTTAAGTGTTCGGCAATTTGTTGGGCAAACAGAATTTCCGACTCTGACCATTGGCGGGGATTGCTGCACTGGTGAACGCACAAAAGCCCCCACAATTCCTTTTCTTTCAGCAGCGGTACGATCAAATTTGCCCGCACTTGAAATTTTGCTAAAATGTCGCTGTGACACTTGCTTAAACCTGCTTGGTAGATATCAGCAACAGCTTGTACTCTACCTGCTTGATAGTGACTGGCAAACTGTTCGCCGAAGCAGTGGTCGTAAACTTTTGCAGTAAGTGCAGAATCCCACTCCGATCCCACATCTTCAGAAACAAATTCTCCTTCCCAATTTAGTTCTCGATCGAATCGAAATACTCCAACTCGATCGGCTTTTAACAATCTGCGCACTTCTATAGCAGTAGTTTTGAAAATAGTTTCTAAATCTAACGATTCTCGAATTCTAGCAATAACTCCAGCTAAAGCCTGCTGCTGTTCTACTTGAGATTGCTGCTCGCTGCTTGTCAAATCTAGTTGAATTTTACTGGGTGGCAGTATCGGTTGTGTATCTTCAGGAAATAGGTTGTTGTCTTTCATTTTAATAGGGTCAAGTGGTGGGCAATTACTTCGATCGATCGAATATTTTTTATATGATAATTTAAAATTATCATTCTTACAACCTTCTGACATATCGACCCGCTCAAAGGATGTCGTCACTATGTGTATAATATCCTCACTATCTGTGAAACGACTGCGATATCTAGGAACAATTCATGAATTTCTGCTACATAAAGCAGTTC
>JBOFTL010000684.1:0-14785 GCA_051652045.1 Microcoleus sp.
ACAGCGCAGGCTATTAAGTTCATCAGGTTTGGAATCGCCACCATGCATCATTCAGCTACCTGCCCATACGGCACAGCTCGTGCGCGACATGGGACCCCTCAGATCTTCAGTACGGCTTGCGCGATACCTGATCATCCACTTCACCCACCTTTCAGCAGTGAAGCGTCGTGCGCCGACATTTCTGCCAGACTTCCCGCCGGTGGAGTCGGGGACATAGGCTTTTAAAAGCCCACACAAACGCTACTTCCCAGTAACGCCCACTGACATTATGGCACCGATCGCCCTCCAAGGCAACCTCTAGTACTGTACTATTTCGATCGATCGGCCTTCTTATCTTATATTAAGGGCAGGGTTTAGTAGGGGTCGCTGGAAAGCCTTGATACGTAAAGGTTAGAGGTCGATCGTCTGTTTTTATGAACTTGATTTTTGAGTGTACTAGTGAAAGCTTTATTTTCGTCGATCGGTGTTGGTGGGAAAGATTTAACCGTCTGTTGACGGTCCCTAAGATTTGATGGTATTGTATAAGGGCAGAGAAATTGAAACAGAGAGAAGACGAGTATCAAAGTTCGGTGAGGTCATCGATCGCGCCTTCACGGGAATAGGCTCCCGATTTGTAGTTTTTGGGGATTCTAGCGGTGCTTGAAGAGTATGAATACGTTGTAAAATCAGGTTTTCAATATATTCAGTTTGAGGTTTCCCGTAATGGCCGTATCGGTGCAATTATCGATATCCATGAACATATTTGTGATGGTACAGCTATGCTTCGATCTGAGGCTGAGCTAGCGGTCTTGAGACTGCATCGGCTTGGGTATTCCGCGACTATTGAAGCGTATGGATCTGTGCATTGGCTGGATTCGGGCGATTACACGGTTTCTTATGCATAACAATCCACCATGCCCCCATTGCGGGGCAGTCACCCATGTCCACAGGCGATCGGGCCTCTCGATATCCTATCGATGCTCCGATCGTGCCTCCTGCGGCAAAGTCCACACGCCGAAAATCCATAGGGTGAAAGTCCCCAAAAAGCCCCGGAATCGTTGGGCAGAGATGTCGGCGGAACAAAAGTCGATCGCCCTTCAGAAACAACGCGATCGACGGGCCAAGAAAAAGACTTCACCGCCTGTTGACAGTCCATGAATTATGATGGTATTCTATGAGTGTAGAGAGACGAAACGGAGCAGTACTGACTATGATGACCACATACTCACTGACCAATAATGAATCCTTTGTCGCTGGAATTTCTGCAAATACTGACGGAAGCTATTGTGCCATCACCCCATCGGCTAGCAAGGAGTTTAAGACAGTGAAAGGCGCTTCTTCGTGGCTCGCAAAGAGAGGCTTTAATGCTGATGGCTCTCGGAAATAAGCGCGATCGAAGCTCCCAAGACTAGCCATTGGTGAGTCACGAGTAGTTCACAATAAAGATCGTCAGATTGACCAGCGATCGCGAGTTCCCGGCAACAGTCGAAGCTTGCGATCGCTTTAGTTTTGCATGTGGATTCGATGGATCCGCTGAATAGGATTTCAGCAGTGTGGAGGAATAGAGGATTGATTCGATCGTTGTAGGGGGCATAGCTATTCTCGATCGACATCATCGTGGAAAGATCCGCCCATAATGATTTGAGCGTCGTCTTGATTAGCTTGATTTGATTCCCGGTTTCGATCGAAGTAATCGGGATGGGGCTGAAGCAATCAATATCAGACAATCTCACGGCAAGACTCTCCCCAACTCTTTTAAAACGATTTGACAATTGTAGATGGTACTGTTGGTTCGCAAGTTGGAGAATTCGGGAACATCCAGAAATCGCACATCCCATTGCGCTGGGTAGGACAATCCAGCCGTCCCGATCGGCGTCACTGTCCCAACCTTGGCTCCATCGGTTGCGATCGCCCGTGTTCTGACGTTGCCCACATCCAAATACGGCGTAATCCAATCATGCAGTCTTACGGCGTAATTCTGTGAGCCATTCCAGAGGCGACGGGCTTTATTTTGGGAACGGGCGATTAGTTCGATCGTGTCCCGCTGCGATCGCGTCAGATGTGCCGCCTCGAACGTCCAGATTCGATGCTCTTCGTACTGGATGCCTGTGTCGATCGGCGTTCCATTGATTGAGTAGCGCATTTCTCCCGTATTCTCGAACGAAACCATACGCTTTTGCGCTTCGTCGTCGGTGAATTTCGTGATCCTCACCGATAAGGATCCATAGGTTAAGATTAGTGGGAGATCCATTTTAAGAAACCCGATCGAAACAGCCTAGAAAACACAGCGATCGGGTGGGGTGTGATAATTTATTCCCTCGATCGTCATGAATGCCTTATCTATCCTCAAAAACAGACAAGCCCGAACCCGTAATGACTTCGCTCGCAGAAACAAGTGTGAATGCCTGGAACAAACGCCCCCGGCTGAATTTAAAGGTGTTGGCGCGGGTTCATCGGCATCCGTGGCTATTCGATCGCAGATTGTCCCCGTGAAAATGATGACGAATGGCTGGGTTTCTCCGACCACGATCGCCCCTGTGATTATCAGTGGAGGCGTGGGGTATTTTGGTGGAATGCCCAAGGGGCGTTGAAGATTGCGATGGTAGGGATTCAAGCCAAAAAATAGCCCCACAAGCGCTATAACGCCCACGGGGTGAGGACGTGAAGACGCCCAACTGTTAAAAAAATCAGGTCAATTATGACACAAAAATCTCTCTATGACAACTACCCAATCTGTAACTCTCGCGTAGCATTTAATCGCTCCGATGCAGAGTCGATCGCTAAGCAATTTTCTTCTCAGGTGTGAACTCAAACTGGAATGCTTGCCCAGCTTGTCTTAGGACGATCTGCGGTTCTTCATGGATAAAGACGATCGAACCTGTTGCGCCTGTTGTCGAACCGCCTGCAATCAGGAAAACGGTTTGAAATTGCAGGCTACCTCCGGTGGGGAGCCATTCGATCGATCGCATTGGCAACGATGCAACCTTCGTCGCGTTGTCGAATAGAGCGGGGCCTGCGAATGTAACGGGTTTGCGCTGATAGCCATTGGTGCCGATCGGCAGCTCAGCGGCGAAGAAATCGGCGATCGGGCTGAATTCGGTCAAAGTCGCGGAATCCGCTAGACAGAAATAGAAATTTTTCCCGGCTCCGGTGTACGTGTTTTCGAGTTCCGACCGAACCCATTGCGAGTGGAAACCCATAGGGAATAAATCAGTATGTGGCCTGTGATTTATTCCCCTAATGGCAACGCGAACCCGATCGTTTCTTCGAGATTCTGCACGAAAAAGATATGAGCTGGAATCAGCTTTTCAGGTGCAGTCGATCGCCCCTACGATATCGCTGTCTGAATTTGTTCGTGAATCGTGGCATGTCTTGGAAGATTCCACGGTATTAGATTGGAACTGGCATATTGAAGCTGTTTGTTTGCATGTCGAAGCCATTTTCTTTGATTGGTTAAATAAGAAACGCGGCATTATTTCAGAGCAACGGATGCAGAATCTGTTGATTAATATTCCGCCCGGTTCGATGAAATCACGTATCGTTTCGGTGTGTTTCCCGGCATGGGCATGGCTTTACGATCCAACGTGGAAAGCTTATTTTATGGCGGCGAACCCTACAGTAGCCGTGCGAGATTCGATCTATTGTCGCGAAATTGTCACGTCAGATTGGTATCTCGAAACATTTAAACCCGACTGGCGACTGAGTAAAGATCATAATACCCAGAAAAGTTTCGGCAACACGAAAGGCGGATTTAGAAAAGCCTTCGGATTCACCGCCAAAATAACAGGCGGTCGTGCTGACTGTCTTGTATTTGACGATCCTCATGATGCTGATGAGGTCAATAGCGAAACTAAACGATTGGCGGTCCTCAACCGTTGGGACGTGACGATCTTTAACCGAGTTAATGATTTGCGATCGTCCATCCGTATTGGCATCATGCAACGGCTCCACGAGAACGATTTGGCAGGGCATGTGTATGAGTCTGGGGTGTGGGCTAAATTGTTGATTGAGCAGGAATACACGGGGCAATCAGAGCCAACACCGATCGGCTGGACCGATCCACGCAGGTCGATCGGTGAATTAATGTTTCCGCATAGATTTAATCATGCAGTATTGGCGATCGAGCGCGATCGACTGCGATCGTATGGCTATTCAGGGCAGCATCAGCAACGACCGTCTCCGGATGGCGGCGGGATGTTCCCGATCGGAAAGTGGCGGTTATATATACCAGGTACAGAACACTTCCATGAGACTATTCTGTCTATGGATGCATCATTTAAGGGCGGCAAACAGAATGATTTTGTGGTGATTGGTGCGGTACGTCGTCAGTTAGATTTTGAGCCGCCGAAAGCGTCGCCCTTCGGTGTTTATCGTAGGCATCGTTACTATATTCCGCATCGTGTGCGCCTGCAAGCTGGCATCATCGAATCCCAACGAGAATTGCGGACTATGGCGGCAATGTTCCCGAACGCTAAAACTAAGCTCATTGAAGACAAGGCCAATGGAAGTGCGATCATCCAGCAAATGCGATCGGAGATGGACGGGATTGAAGAAGTGAATCCTGGCAGTGATAGCAAAATAGCACGTGCCGAATCAATTAGGCCAATCCACGATCGCGGCGACCTGTGCATCCCTGTAGCTGATTGGGCGATCGCAAATCTTAAATCTATGGGCGTCACGAGTTGCACGATCGAAGAGTATTGGGCTGTTTATACGCCTGCTCATTCTTCGACTGCCGAGCATTGTCCTGTCGCCGACTGGGCGAAAGAGTTGATTGATGAGGCCGCGAAATTCCCCAATGCAACAAATGATGATCAGGTCGATATGTTTTCTCAAGCGTTGCGTTGGATGGAGGCTAATGCGGCGGCGATCGCAATGGCTAAGCCTGCACGGTGGGTATAAAGCTAAATTCGCCTTAAAATATTGACGTACTCCCCCCACTAAAGACGGGGGGATTCTAAGCTCAAACAACCTAAGCGGAAAGAATCCGTCTTACTAGATCTCACTCATGCGGTTGAACATCCCAACCGCTTTAATGTTGATAGAGGCATTTTCGTCTCTATCATGATGGGTTCCACAAGACGGGCAACTCCACTCTCTGTCTCTCAAAGCAAGTTCAGGGTTGATGTGACCACAGCTAGAACAAGTTTTAGAGGAAGGGTACCATCTATCAATAAACCCGATATAAACACCTTTTTTCTTGGCGACATAACCCAAGATTTGAAGAAAAGTGTCTAATGCAAGGTCAGAAATCTTCCTGCCCCATAATCGCTTCATCCCTTCAAGGTTCAAGTCTTCAAAGTAGAGTTCATCGTACTTATCAGTTAGTTCATGGGCAAGCTTCCAAAACCAATCATCACGACGGTTTTTTACTTTCTCATGGACTCTAGCAAGATTTAACCTTGCCCTTTCCCGATTAGCCGAACCTTTCTTTTTTCGAGAAAGTGACTTGCTAGCTTTACGAATTTCGTTGATGGATTGTTTGAAAAATTGAGGAGATTCGATCTTCTCGCCTTCGCTACTTGTGAGGAAAGTTTTTAAGCCAAAATCAAAACCCGCAGCTTTACCCGTCATGATTCGATTTGTTCTGTCAGCTACACTTTCAACGACAACGCATAAAAACAGTTCTCCAATGGGAGTCCGCTTCACAGTGACAGTTTTAATTTTTCCTTCAATTTCTCTACTGTTCCAAAATTGGTAGACTTGCTTGCCTATCTTGACTCGATTACCACCGAGAAACTTATAACCTGCCTGCTTTAAAGTGAAGGATTTGTATCTACGAACTTTCTTGAACTTTGGAGGTCTAACACCTTTCTTGTTCCGTTTAAAGAAAGCCTGATAGGCAATGTCTATCTTTTGGCAGATTGCCTGTACAGCCTGACTTCCAACGGTTAGCCAAAGTTCATTCTTATTTCTCAACTTAGCAATGTGAGTCTGAAGACGATTAACATTTAAGTATTTGCCAAACATCCGATAATAGCGACGATGCAAAGCAATGCAGTGATTATAAATCACGCCTGCCGCATTAATAGTGCGCTTTAATTTTCGGTTTCTTTTGTGTTGGTACAGCTTGAATTTAAGTGTCTTCATTAGCTCGACCTGCCATGAGTTGATATTTGTTAGTATAGGTGCTACCGTTGATGAAGTCAACCTGTCTACAGAACATTATGGAAGCTTCATATAGAAGATTCAACCACTGCCTAGGAACATGCACTGTTCATTTGGTGTGGATCCCTTGCAGAAGAAAGCACGTCTTTCATAGAAGAGAAGATTTAAAGTTGAGAGGTTTAGAAATATTCCAGTCAGTCGCTACTGAAAAAGAATGGTTTATCAAGGCTGTTGAGATCGCTTCTGACCATGTGCATTTATTGGTTGAATACGATCCTCAACACTCCATCTCTCAAGTCGTGAAGGCTTTTAAAGGGAGGTCTAGCTTTCTACTGAGAAAGGAGTTCCCCGAATTAAAAAAACTCCCCAGTCTTTGGACTCATTCATTCATGTTTGATTCGACTGGAAAGATTAGCACTTCCAAGGTGATCGACTATATTAATGACCCTCACCATGGCTAACGCACTCTTACCGATTAAAATCGGTACCAGCTTATATCCCCCGGCTAAAGTACGGGGGCTTTACGCATATCTTCGTAAAATAAGGCATTTATGCGTCGTTCAGAAATGATCTCCAATTACGACATAGGATGCATTTCCCCTCAGTCGTTTCCACCCTGGAAACTTGCGGATGTTTCGATGGTCAACTCCTAGTTTAAAAGCGTATCCTTGAGCTAATTGTAAAAGATGCTGACGTTTGTCATTATCAATGTAGACTACAGAGTTCTGTGCTGATTCCACGATCAACAATGCAAGCTCAGTCGTCCGGCCACTCCCTCTAAGTTTGTCATCGTCGGAATATGCTCCCGACTCAAGACACTTGCGGATATCTTGGTAGTATTTGCTTTTTAAGTAATCGCGTCTTGGCAGCAGCCCAAGCTTTGATCTTATCTGCTCCCTATCGAGAGAATGATTATTAATATTTACAGTATTCTGTTTTTCTTTTTTATTTCTAGTCAATCCTTGACGAGCTTTTCGTCCAGTTAGTAGCTTTTCTATCGGCAATTCTATGTCCATGTGGTTTGTCAGTCCGTTTATTGATGTCCCTATTTTAGCAGGGAATAAATAGAGATTAGATTTCGTGTGACAATCATGGCGGAAAATGTTGGGTCGGTAGAAATTAAGCTACTGCTTGATCGTGAGGATTTCGACACTGAATTACTCGCGCTAGCTGAAACACCACCGATCGAGCAACGAATCCGCGCACGTCTTGATCTTGAATCGTTCTACGAAGACCTTGCCGTTAATGGTGGCCAGGTCGGCATTGGCATCGATCGAAAACGCTTCAACGAACAGTTATCGCAATCACTGGACGATCGATCGATTACTGCAAAGGCAAGACTCGATCGCAATAATTTCAATACTGAACTCGATCGGCTATCGTCCGGGTCTGGTGCCGTTTCTGTTGGCACTGATTTTGACGATCGATTTGACGATCGGGTTCTTAATCAACGGATTAAAAATGCAACGCAAGATCAACGGATTCGATTTATTGGTGACTCGGATTTTGTCTTGTTGTTCGCAGGATTACGGAATGTCTCGGATCGTGGCGGGATTGCGGCAACAGATATTAAGCGATCGTTCCTCGAAACTCGTGATGCTTTCGGGAACTCGTTAGTGCCAACGATCGATGAATCTAATCTCTACAAACTTAATGAACATTTAAGTCTCAAGCAAAAACATTGGAAGGAAGTTCGGAATGATTTTAGTAATCCGATCGAGCCAGACTTCTCTGCCCTTGAACTCGATCGAATTACCCGTGTCCGTGTGTCTGTCGATCGATCTGCCCTTGAGAACTTGAATATTGGATCAATTAGATCTGCATCGTACTCTCCGGATTTTGATGGTAGAGATCTTCGAAGTGCGATCGATACTGGGATTAATGGTAGTGATATTTCTCAACTGGGCGATGCTATAAAAAATAGCATCACGCGTGCTGGATCTGCGATCGGTGGGACACTGACAGGTGTCCTGACGGCACCATTTAAGATGGTCGGAGGACTAGCCTCTGGCTTGATGCGTGGTGCCCTTGATGGCGTTGGTATGGCTTTAACTAAAGATCTCTCGTCTGGATTCGTCTCGGGTCTTTCGGGGGAACTTAGTTCTATATTTGGATCGTTTGATCTTGTTGGCGAAAAGCTTGGGACTGGCCTTGGTAAAACCGTATCGAAACCTCTTGAAGGTCTGAAGCCGCTCGTTCGTGATTATATTTCAGAAGATGAGGCCACGATCGCATCCGCAGCAGGTCGCGGTTCAAAGCGGGTCAAAAACACAAAAAAACTAAATCTTGCTAGAGAGCAGGTTGATACGGAAAAACAATTTATGCTAGAGAATCTTCCTAGCATAACAGAGTACATCAAAGCGTCAAGAGAAAAGCGATCAATTTTTGAAGTAGAATCTCAAAAATTTAATGATGAAGTTCAAGCGAAAATTGAACTGCGAACAAAGCCTGAAAGAGAAAAAATCAAATTACTGGAGGAAAAGCGACGTGCAGTTGTTGGCGCAGATCCCAAAAAACTCCCGGAGCTTGAAAAGCAAAGATCGGCAATTCTCGAAGCTCAGGATCTAAACAGATATAAAGATGCGTCTCCTGAGCTTGACAAAGAGAATAAAGAACTTGAAAAGCGTCTAGCAATGACGAATCTTTCCATTCTTGAAATAATAGATCCCCAGAAATTCAAGGGACTAAAAGCAGATTCTTTGCGGAATCAGATTGCACCACTCCAGAAGAGGAGAGATGCAATCCCTCTTGTGGAGCGAAATCCTGAAGAGGCTCCAGCTATTGAAGCGGAAAAGAAAACGCTTATTGATTCACTCAATTCAGAGATGGCTAAGCCCGATTCTCCTGAGAAGTCGAAGAATGTACAAGGAATTAAAACACAGATTGCAAAAGCCGATCTAAAACTGCTTGAGATCTCGGATCCTAAAGCCGCATTAAAACTGAAGACTTCTATTATTGATGCTGACTTGAATAGGTTGAAAGCCCGACTGAAAATCTATTCAGGGGGCACCGGAAGGCAAGAAGATCTTCCTGCGCTCCAGGCACTTCTTTCGGATACAGAAAAGCAATTAGAGGTAAATCGCCGAAAATATCAATCCAAAGAAGTGCAAGTTGAGAATAAAAAACTTATCTCAAAAGCTTCTGTTATTGAATCAAAAATCCTTGAGATCACTAATCCCGAAAAGTCGATCGCCAGAAAAACTATCGCTATTGACTCACAGTTGGCGGCGCAGAGATCTAGTGCAAAAGAAAAGGAAAAACAAGTTAAGGATGAGTATGCTCCACAATCTGCCCAATTTTCTCAGATGGAAAAGCAGATTAATGAGGAAGCTCAAAACATTTCTCGATTGATTGGTTCGTCGTCTGAAGAGGCAACGATTAAAGAATCTGGTTATGTCATTGGACGTGGGACACATACACGCGATCGAATTGCGCAGCAGTCAAAAAAGGTGGCAGATCTTCGATCTGCGTATTCAAAAGCTTCTAAAACTCTAGAGAAACATATAAAGCTGACAACTAGTCAGATGGCAAAAAAATACGATCTAGAGATTTTAAAGAAATTCAAGAAAATCGAAGATCTAAAAAAATCTCTTGAGACTGCTTCGCCAGAAAGTATTGAAGGTGTTGAGCAATCTATTCTAGAGACAAAAAATGAAATTCAAATTTTAGGAAGACAAAAAAAAGCTTCTCCTCGCGCAGTGATTGATAAGCATAGTGAAGAGTCTAAGTATGTTCAACAAATTGGGAAAGAGCTTGCTTCCGAAGAATCAAATCTGTCTAGGATGCGTCGGCAAGCCAGTACGGTCAACCTTGACAATATAGGAATATCTGATTACTCCGAGATCGAAAAGATCGAGAAGAAAGAAGGTAATCAATATAAATCAAAAGCCCAAAAAAGAGCGATCAGAAAAGCTGAGAATGAATCAAAACCCAAAGAGTATCTTGAACTAGCAAAGATCGTTATGGGGAAAGATTTTGACGAGGCTAAATTGCCTCGCGTCATTTTAGCAACAGAGGAAGAAAGTAAAAATGATATTGCATCATACACTCCAGGAACGAACACGATCAAGGTTCGAGCTAAAGAATATCAAGAACTTCAATCTAGTGGACTTCTTTCTCGTGAAACAAGCAACACGATTGCAGAAGAACTTGCCCACGCTTACGATATGGACTTTGGATCTGAGAAGGGTCTGAGAGCATTTGCGCAGGGCCGTGTTGCGAATCAGGCCGCTGTGCCAACAATGTCAGAAATGGCAGCGATCGCTCCTGAGTTGTCTCAGTATGGAGATAAGCATCGTCAGATTGAAATGAGTGGCAAAACTCGCGCACTTAGAGCAGAAGAAGAATACGCTGTAAGTCGAGGTCAGGCTTATCATAATACTGAGGTTACTAGCGATATTGGCATTGCAACAAAGATCGAAAGAAATGTCGAAAGGCAGAAAAAAGCGATCGAGAAGATGAAGATGTATGCGTCAATGACAGGTCGGGAGTCTGATGAAATCTTGTCAGTTGCGATGTCTCAAGTTGAGATTTTTGAGTCAAAAGGAACTCAATTAAAAAGTCAAGCTGTTGCTAGTTTAAATCCTGAAAATCCAAGAATTAATACTACGTTTGCCAGTCAGATTGTTGAAAGGCAATCTGATTTATCAAAAAAAATCGCGGAAAAGACTTCAGATTACCAAGCGCTTGCAGTTGTTCAGAACCTGCCAACACCTGAAATTGAATCTTTAAAACGAGATTCGAGTGTGCTAGTTGGAGCGCAGAGACAGGCTGGATTAAAAGACAGTGCTGAAATGTCGAAGGAGGTCAGAACTGAAATCAAGGCGATCGAAGCAGAATCGATCGCTCTTGAAAAGCAAAAATCAGAAGTGACTCCATCAACTGCGAAAAGTTCATTTGCGGCACTGAAAGCAAAATCAGATGATCTTGCGTCACGGCGAAAAGAGGTTGAAGACGCAATTAATTTACTAAAAGGGGAAGTGAATGATGCAGACCCTAAAGCGTTAGAAAAAGCAGAAAAACGTGTAGCACTTGGAGAGGCCGCTAAGGCAAAAACGATCGAGGTTGGGCAGAAAGCAAAAGCAGGTGCGTCGAGGATCAAAGAAGCAGTTTTCAACAAAGATCGAAATATTGATATCGATGTCGATTCTGTTCGTGATGGTGTAGAGGCGACTGGCAAGGCTTTGTATGCCGGTGGATTGGCCGCAGCAAAGACGCTAGATACTGTCGCAACCGGCTTCAAGGCGTTAGCGGCATCAGATGTTGGTCAGAAAGTATTGGGTGCGGCTGGTGGAACGGCTAACGCCATGGTTGCTACAACGAAGGCAATGTACAAAATTGCGTCTGCGGCTGAATCCGTGGCGCTCGATCTAGTCCCCATGGGGCGATCGGCTAAGGGGCTACTGAAACAAACGGCAGTGCCAGCACTAGCCTATTCCGCCGCTACTCATATGTTGCCCGGTGGCGCGGCGGTTGCTGGGGGGCTGGAGCATTTAGCGACGGGCTTGTTGTCTCCTGTTATGCATGGTGGTGGATCTGCATTGAGTGGTCAGGCATCCTCTGTTATTTCTCAGATCGTGCCTAATGTTATGGGTTTGCAATCTAGCGTTGTGAGCGCGGCTACTGGATTGATTGAAGGTGCGATGAACGGCGCGATCGCCCCTATTGCGAGCGCTGCTACTGCCGTGATTGGGGGGAAATTTCTCACTGGGTCCGCAGGCAACGCGGTTAAGGCTTTGCCCTTCGTTGGCGCAACCCCATCGAATCAAGCACTTCCCGCCGGAAAAACGATCGCACTGCCACCCAGTACGGGAAAAACAGAACAGACATCGGTTGTTAAAGCTCTGCCTGTCGCCACGCCAAAACCGACGACGATCGACATCGCGAAACAGGAGCAATCACTACGCGAAGAGTTAGCGTATGCAGAAAAAACGCAAGATATCGATCGATACACTGCAACATCAAAAAAACTAACGTCACTCGTTAGCCAAAAACAAGAGAGTGCGATCGCACAAAAACAGGAAGAGCAATCGCAACAGGTCAAAGCTCCGATCGTCGAAGTTTTGCCGCCATCTCCATTAGAATCACTTACAAAACCTCAGCTCTATGCCGTTGCCAAACAAGAAGGCGTCAAGGGTGTAAATTCTGCAACGAAAAAAGACGCATTAATTTCCAAAATTCAGCAGAAGGTTCCCACTGAGAAGATTGATTCGATCGTTCAGAATATTGATCAGAATTTTGATCGCAAGGGACAACCGATCGGAGGCTTTGACAAAGATAAAGAGAAGGATATTTTAGCCCAGATTAAAATCCAAGAGAAAGCAATTAACAAGAAAATTGCTGCCGCTAAAAAGCTTGGTGGGCATGAGTATATTAAAGCAATCGAAGAAATGGAGAGAGATGCGCAATCATTTGTCGCACAATTGGACATGCTTCAAATGCAAGTTTTCTCGCCAAAAACGTCCGGCGTTATCGGATCAACCAAGGGGCGTGTTGAGGCAAGTATCCGCCATAAACCCGAAACAATAGAGGCTCGGGATAACCGAATAGCAGCAACGAACCGGGCTAAAGCTGGCCCAACCTACGGCGCATCCTACGCGGAAATGGTTGAGCAAGGCCGTGGGTATCGTGAGCCAGCAGGTCAGACGATCGATGTTGTTCCCACTCGCTTAGCCCGTGCCGCATCGCCACGATCGGAAGGCTTGATCGAGAAAGCCAAGCGACGAATGTTTGGACTAGTCTCAGATCCGACGGCACAGAGTTTAGCCGCGACGGGAGCTTCGATGATCGCTGGGCCGATCGGGGATGGCATCCATCCAATTGCTGGGACGGCTGCAAGATTAGGCGCATCCCGAGCCGTCAAGATCGCATCACTGGTTAAACCTGAGGGTGAAGGGTTGGTTCCTCAGGCTAAAGCCTTTATTCAGTCGGATAAAGCGAAAGGTATGGCGGCTGAAGCGGTTATTGCGGCTTCTGGGATGTTGGCCTCTTCGGCATTGTCAGGGCAAGGTTCGATCGCCAGTAATGCCGCAAGTCTGGTCGCCACATTAACAACTCGTGTTGCGATCGAGGCTGGGACACAGTACAAAACTTCGATCGATAAATTACGAAAACAAGAAGAATTCATAAATGCTGGCATCAAGAAAAAAGCCAAGATGCTGGCGGATGCTGCGAAGGAAATTAACTTATCAAAATCTGGCGACGCACTGACAGGCGATATCTCAGGCTTTGCGATCGGCAACGCGGCAACGTATCTGAAGGGCGCGATCGCGACAGCTACCGGTATTCCGGCGATCAACCAACTTCCGATCGATGCGATCGCCTCTACGGTCCTGCCTGGAAAGGTCGTTGATGCCCGTCGATCGTTTGTTGCTCGGGCCTCGGAGCCAAAAGGTGAAGGTCTTCTTGCTAAGGGCCGAAATTTCATTGAAAAGGCTAAGGATCGGATTTCAACAATCGGAATAAACAAAGATCGGCTTAATGAAAACTTTGGGGCAATTCGGGACACTTATGCAATGAGATCTGGAGGGACAGCAATCGGATCGCTGGCTCCAAGATTAGAGATCGCCGATAAAGAGTTGAAATCAATCGGGGCTGATGCTCTTTACGACGTTGATCGTAATGTCGTAATGGTATCGCGATCGCTTGCAAAGGCTTTATCGTCACCAGCGCAATCTCTTGATAAAGTCGAGTCGAAATTAAAGCCATTAATTCATGAATTGAGACATTCAAATCAATTCAAAGGCGGCACTTTGGATGTAGAGCAAGCTGCGTCAGGGATGGGCGTTCGGATGCGGCCAAACAAAGCAGAAAAGATCCTGAGTGCTGACCAGATCGATTCTGTTAATAGATCGGTCGATATTTCTGCAAAACAGAATCCAAGCCTTAATAAAAAGTCCTTGCGGGACCTGGAAGTTGATGCTTATGCCGCAGAATCTCACACTCTAGATACGATAAAAGAAATGCAGGCCCTTGCAGCGCCTCAGCATATTGGATTAATCGATCGCCTCTCAATGTTGGGTTCTCGTGCCAAATCTTTTGTATCGCGAAAACCGAGAAAAGATATTGAATCGATCGAAAAAGAAGTCTCGGCAGATGCTGTTTATGCAGAAACGTCAAAACGAGAGAAGTCTGGATTTAATCAAAAAGAGGAAACTAAATCCTTGGATGATTTCAATGTGGACTATGTTCGAGCAAAAAACTTGGCAGATGCAGCCACATCAAAATTTGAGGCAACAGAAACCCGTATTCTTCAGGAACCTGAGACTATAAAAAATGGATTTATTCAACGACTAACTTCTGGTCGTCAAGCCCCAATCCTCAAAAGACGAACATCAGCACTGCCCAAAGGGTTTAAAGCTGACACATCTGAAGATGCTGAAACGATGGCGGCTGACGCAATCGCTGGATTTGAAAATGCGTCTAGTCGTTATTCGCAGGTCGAGGATTCGATAAATCTTAAGTATGATGCGATTTTAAATGGGGAAGAAGCTAAGAAAGAATTTGGCTTATTGTCAAGACTTTTAGGTCGCCCCATTCCTAATCCTTTTGCGATGATGAGTGATGGGACGAAAGACGTATTAAACGGAGTTCGACGTTTAGGAATGGGCTTGGCTGCTCTTCCATTTGCGATCGGTGGGTTCGGTGTTGCGATCGGCATGATGCAGAAATTCGCATCGGTGTCGGTAGAAGCGGCGAT
>JBOFTL010000685.1:0-8912 GCA_051652045.1 Microcoleus sp.
ACAACATTTGAGGTGTTCCCAGAGTTAGTAGCGCATAAACTATCAGTGCTTTAGAACGTTTAGGATTGGTCCGGGTTCGCCAGCGAGGAAGTCACGTGATTTTGAAGAAACAAATACCTGCAGGCGATCCAGAAAATCCGCAGAGGACGATCGAAGTAGGCTGTGTTGTACCAGTACAGCGAAAAACTTTGGCTGTTGGGACTCTGGGAAGCATTCTCAATCAGGCAGGAATTTCAATCGCACTGTGTAAAATTGCAAGTCCGGCAAAAAGTTGTTACTGACGAGTCCTACAAGTTCGATCGCACTATTTCCAACCCAAAAACGCGAGCAAATTCAGCAAGTACGATCGGTCGAACGACCTCAACATCAATTCCCGGAATAAACTGTTCTAAACTCCCCACAGGCTTATCTGGAATTCCGCAAGGTACGATTTGTTTAAAACCTTCGAGATTCGGACAAACATTTAAAGCAAAACCGTGCATCGTAATCCAACGGCTGACTTTAATTCCGATCGCGCCTACCTTGCACCCCTCCACCCAAACACCTGTCATTCCCGAAACCCGCACTCCCTTCAGTCCCAAAACTTCCAACACTCCCAACAGCACTTCCTCCAACTGCCGCAAATACCAGTGCAAATCCTGTCGGTGGCGGCGCAAATTCAAAATTGGATAGCCCACCAACTGGCCCGGACAGTGGTAAGTTACCTCGCCTCCCCGTTCCACTCGGTGCAGTTCCGGCTCAGGTTGCTGCAAGTCAAACTTCAAAAATTCCAACTTAGACCCCAGCCCCAAAGTGTAAACCGGCGGGTGTTCCAGCAGCATCAACACATCCGGCAAATCTGGATTGTCGCGGCGTGCCTGCACCAGTCGTTGCTGCACCTCCCAAGCTGTTGAGTACGGTACTAGACCCCAGTCGAGAAGCTGACAGGAGTTAGGGGTGAAAGGTTGCAGAGGAGATGGAGAAATCATGCAAAAAATCAAGAGCCAGAACAACTATAACTCAATTTCTTATTAATTCTTATTATTTCATAGGAAAATGTATAGAAGTTAAAGATTTTGAAAAATGGTGTTTTCTAGAATACAAAGTGCTACTGTAATATTTATACCCAAGTTAGAGAAGGGAGGGAGCTCTATGAAGCTTGTTATCCAGGGTAAAAATATAGAAGTCACTGATGCAATTCGAGAATACGTCAATCAAAAGGTTGAAAAGGCGGTCAGCCATTTTCAAGCTTTGACTACTGAGGTAGACGTACACCTATCCGTGGCTCGGAACCCAAGGATAAATCCTAAGCAAACCGCTGAGGTAACTATCTATGCTAACGGCAGCGTAATTCGGGCTGAAGAAAGTACCGAAAATCTGTATGCCAGCATAGATTTAGTTGCTGACAAGATTGCTCGTCAACTGCGAAAATTTAAGGAAAAACGGCAGGACAAAAATCATAACAATGCGAAAACGGGTACCGCAGTTGAGGAACATCCTGTAGTAGCGGATCTGATTGGCTCGCGCACTCCAGAACTTCCTAGCGAAGTGGTGCGGACTAAGTATTTTGCCATGCCTGCGATGACCGTGCAAGAAGCATTGGAACAATTGCAGATTATCGACCACGATTTCTATATGTTCCGCAATGCGGAAACAGGGGAAATTAACGTGCTCTACGAACGCAAGCATCACGGCGGTTACGGAGTAATCCAACCGCGCAATGGCAACAGCAACGGTAATGGTAAAAATGGCAAAACTGCTAGTGTTGCACCTGAAAAATCTAGCGCTGCTAAAGCTTAGATAATTATTAGGTAATTGCGGGCGATCGCGCGCAATCTAGTACAAATTCGGGACTGAAGTCCCTACTACAAACCTGTTCGTAGTAAGGACTTCAGTCCTTTCTTTATGGTTGAGGACTGAAGTCCTCACTACAAACCTTTTCGTAGTAAGGACTTCAGTCCTTTCTTCCTTCAAATAAATCCCTCTAACTTTTGATAGTTTCCAAAGTTGTAAGCGCCTCTGCAACGTGTGCTTTGAAATCTAACATCGAGTCAAAAATGTGCCTGACAACACCTTGTTTGTCAATGACGTAAGTCACTCTACCCGGCATAATCCACAGGGTAGCTGGAACGCCGTACAATTGACGCACTTTATTACCACTATCGCTCAACAATGTAAAGGGTAGCTGATATTTAGCAGAAAATTTTTGGTGAGACTGCTGGGAGTCTTCGCTAATTCCGATTACTTCTGCACCTGCGTCTTTGAAAACTTCATAACTATCTCGAAAAGCGCAAGCTTCCGCCGTACATCCGGGGGTGTCATCTTTGGGATAAAAGTAGACGACGACATTTTTTTGACCCCGAAAATCCTTGAGGCTGACCGATGAGCCAGTTTGAGATGGTAAGGTAAAATCCGGTGCGGTATCTCCTACTTTGACAGTCATATTTTTTGGTAGACGAACAGAATCCAACAGGTATGTTTTGCGAACATCTCTATATTCTATCCCCCTGCGTTCTCTTTGTGAAAGCTGCGATCGATCGAGAATGTTAGCTTCTATTAATTATCTGGCAAATCAGCAGTGCTAGATATCGCACATACCGGGCGTTCTAAATTGGATCTATTGGTTTTAGTTTTTAACCAGGAATGTCAGCGTCTACAAAGAGATCGCTACTATCCATTGCGATCAAAATGTAATGCCCCCAGAATAAATCGCCGTCATTATAATAAAATTGTACGTCGCCCTCGGATGAAATGACGAGAGATTCGAGAATCATGCAACTTTTGAATTTCTCCATTGTTAACGGCTCTTCATTCTCATCGAGCCAAGTTTGATTTTTGAGTTCTAATAATTCTCGAGCTGCATATTTTTTAGCGTTTTCATCATAAATAACTAGCTGACAAACACAACGATCTGCTCTGTCCAATAAAGAGACAATATTGTCTCGATCTTCCGTCTCAATGTCAATTGAAATCTGCCCCTGTTTAAAAGTGATTTGCGCTTCATAGCAATTATTTTCAAAGCTGTATCGCAATTTACCTAGTCTGGGATGTACGAGATCTGGAAAATTCATAAATTGACTGAGAAAAGCTCAGTATTTAGACGACTAAATTGAACCGATAGCTTGAATTGCGATCGCCAAAAATTGCTCGGCACGGTCAATTTGTTCTGCGGCTTGGTCAATGGTAACAGAGTTCATTTGTCCGTAGTCACCAGCAGTCCGAAGTTCTTGTGCCTCGATCAAAAATCGGTGAAAATCTGAAGGGATTCGCTGAGGTTTGGCAAATTCTCGTCCGAAGGCAGAAATAACGGCTGAATGTTTGGAAAAATAGAGTCCTTCGCCTTCGAGAAATGCTTCTGCAATGTAGAACATGGTGTAGTAAGCGCGGGAGGTGGCGTAGTCTGGATAGTTGTTGGTAAGTAGAAGTTTGGCAGCTTCTAAGCTTTGTTGGGCTTTAAGAAGGAGCGCTTGTTGTTCGTCTGTCATAGCAGGATACCTTCTTTGCGGATATTGCGCAGCAGAGAACCATTGCGGGTTTGGTAGTCGATTTCGTCCAGGAAGATACAGCTAATTACCGTGTCGTATTGAAGCGAAAGATCGGCGATAGTTTTGCCTGTCCGTTTGATTTCTTCACCTGGATTGACGGGAGATTTCAGCACTACTAGCACGTCGATATCTGACTCCGGTTGAGCGTCACCGCGAGCTTGGGAACCGAAAAGGGTGAGATGTCGCAGTCGATCGCCGTAGAGTTTGTTAAGGTCTTGTTTGAGGTAGGTTAGGATCGGTTGGATGGCGATAGGTATGGCTGCGATCGACTGTCGGTTTTGTACGGGTTCGATCGCTCCTTGTATGTTTGAGGCCCGATTCATTCTATACGCTCCTGAGAATCTAGTTGTGATTATATTTTACCTACTCGCTCGACAGCTTGAAACTTGTTATAAGGGCGATCGATCTTGCACCTACTAGCAGTAGAAGGTTGTATTTGTATTTATACCAGTTCTCTAAAAGTCTGCTACAATCTTTGACCCCCCCTAACCCCCCCTTATAAAGGGGGGGAACAAGAACACTGTTGCATTCTTTTTTAAAATTGGTATTACATTGTTTGCTGGTGGAGAAGATTTTTAATTATTTCTAAGTCTGCATTATTTTTGAATAAATAAGCGTTCAATCCATTGCGAACTGCTGATTCTACGTTTTTCTGAGAGTCATCAATAAATAAAATCTCATTTTTAGCAATTCCTAATTTCCTAACTACATACTCAAAAGCCTCATCATTCGGTTTCATCAGCCCGATTTGATAAGACATAAATTCATCAATTTGTAAATTTTCAGTATTCCATATTTCATTTAGTCTTTGATGGTGAATCGGATTGGTATTGCTGAAGATGCCAATTCTATATTGACCGCTCATCTCGATCGTAAAATTATGTGCCTGAATGTTTACACTGTGACACCACAGACTAAATTCTTCGTGCAGTTCGCGTTCCGATCGACTGTATCCCAAATCATGTTTTAATTGTCTTAAAAAATCTGTATCTGACATCTTGCCCGTTTCATAATCGACAACGGATTTTAGAGATGTCCAGTAATTAATTATTTCTTGCCTATCTTTGATACCAGTGATTTCACTCAACCGATCGAATACGGTTAGGTTAATAATCACGCCACCTAAATCAAATAATATATATTTTATCATGGGTGTTCTTGGATAAACTTAGATGGATATTGAGCCGTTACATAGTCCATCACGCCATAAAGAGTGATGTGCGTACCCGCGATCGACCGTTCGCGTTCTGTAAGGGCGATCTTTCCTCGTGTATTTGATGCCGCAGTCATTATATACCCTCCTGAGAATTCAATGCTAATTATATTCTACTTGTTATATTGCGAAACAACTTTTTGGTGCTTGGTGGGGTTGGAGTTGGGTTTCGTTCCTCAACCCAACCTACCAGCTACAAGCTATCATAAATTTTCAGCCCGATCGCCCCGATCCAACACATCTCTCACCTCATTCAAAAATGCCAGTGAATTAAACATAGCACTCCCTCCCGCATGACTGAATTCCGATAAAACACCAACCAAATCATCACCAATAATTCGATCGAACGGATCGATTTTTAAGCTAATCTGCTGGCGCGCTTCGTATCGGGAAAAGTGAAAGATTGTTAAATAGTGCAGCAAAGTATCTTTAATTTCACTACCATCAATTAAACCTTCACGAATATCTCGATCGTCCAAAACTCCTTCATAAGTATTCAACAGAGTTCCGTAAAAAATCGCGCCGTTATAAAAGTTATTTTCTCCTGCATTTACTTGAATCCCGTTAAACAAATTGAAAAACACAGTCGCTGGTTTGCTGCTACCTGCTAAAGCCTGAAGTTCTGCTGGATTTTGAATGTAAAAAGATTCTATTTTGTGTTTTTGGGTACAGCAGGTATAGTATTTATCAAAAAACATCGGATAAATTTTGATATCTTGTCGCTCTCCTTTTAAAGTGCGCGCAATCTGTTTTGACATTAAAAACAACTTTTCCCCTGCCTCATTTTGAGTGAGATGCAGGCTACTAGAATCTGGTACTTGCGAGATGCATGCAAAATTTCGATAGCCTCGATCGTACAATTGAGTAACAATATTTTCGAGAATTGACGGCTCAGTATAAAGCTGCTGAATGCTGTAGTTTGCCGAGAAGGTTTTCAGGATTCCCACTTGAATGCTACCGTCTTCGCAGCGCCTGATTCCTGTAACTTCGCCTAGCAAACAGGCTTTTCCAGTTAATGAAGCGTTGGCGCAGCCTGTCTGCAGCGCATAGTTATTCCCTAGGAAATCGCCTCGATCGTTTCTCGTATCGCTGTCTCTAATTGATACTGCAATAATCGCTAAATTATCCAACTCTGGACTTAACTGCAAGTTGTTAAATCGAAACTTTTTCGGCAGAATTGAATAGAGAGAACTCAAACCGTTTCTAATAGTAAAACCGCTCCAACTTTCTCGGATGCGAAATCCCTGGGAGTTCGATCGATTTTTGGCGCTCAAAATGTGGCATAATGTTTTAGAAAGATGCGCCATAAACTTTTCAGAATGCGAAGGATGGCTGCGATCGCCCTCGTGCAGTCTCAACATCGGCACTACTGTATTATTTGGCGCTTTTTCTAACAAAATTCGCAGGCAAATATAGGACAGTAACACAGCAGTAAATTTATAGTTAAAAGCTGGTGCTGTTTTCAAACCTCCCTTACTGTCTAATCGCCGACAATCGTAGGGAAATACAACTAATTTATGCTGAAAACTTTGACGGTAAATCTTGTTCGATCGCTCCGCTTGCGGAATCCACAACACGGGCAAAGCATGGATACCTTTAATATTATATTCCAGGCTGAAATTTTGTGACTCATCTTTAGCAAAATAGCGGACATCTTCCAGGGTAATATTGACAGACAACTCACAAATAGTTTGTTGCTTGGCATTCTGCTGTATCGCGGAAATATACTGCTGCGTTGCTTGCGGATTGCGTCTTACTATTTCTTGAAAAAAATCCCCAGTTTTCAAGATATTATCGATGTTTTTTAGCAAGATGCGATCGAGCGCAATACATCCCGATTCCGTGCGGGGCTGCAAGATAGTTTCTGCTCGCACAAAATCTTGCAAAAAACTTTTGAGGCGATCGATCTTATACTGAACGTTAAATTGCTGAAATCCTTTGATAAAGTTGCGAAACAGTTCTTGTTTTGCCTTACAATCGGCACTTTGCAATACGGGCAATACTTTTTGCTCAAAACTCGCGATCGGATTGTAATCTAGTTCTAACTCAGCCTGGTAATTTGTTGCTAGCGGATTGCTGCGAGATGCAAATATAACATAATACAAAAATACTATTTTTAATAACTTGCGAAAAAAAGCTTCATGTTCTGGTACTTCCTCTAATGCAGCTAAATGTTCGTTGCTGTCGGGATTTAGCAATTGGAGATTGCAGTCCAATAAGCTATCCCCATCCAGCGAGATAACTGGATTGCCAAACTTAAGTTTTAAACCGAAAATCAAGTGTCGATCGCCCGTTAAATCATCTGTTGTTTCTCCTAGATTTCCTGCTATAATCGGAATTATCGGCAACTCGTCCCAAGCGTTCGATCGCGCAAACATTTCTCGATAATTAACCCGCACTCCCTGATAGTTAACTGAATAATCTGAGTCAAGTTTCGTGCTATCTTTAAGATAAGTTTCCATCAACCGCAAGCGCCGGATTAAATCTTGCAAATAAATGCACGCGCGATCGGACGTTCGATCGGCAGCGATATTGTGTAAAATATATTCTAAATAAGTAATTATAGCTGCTTTTTTCAAAACACCTAAAGTTTCTCGATCGAGCGATCGAACCAATCGATGAAAATCCGAATTTTTATCCTTTACCATTTCCTCAAGCAAGCGATGCAGTTGCGCGCGATCGACCTCACTTTCAGCTTTTTCATTAATATAATTCTCTAAACCCCGCTGCAACTCTACTGCAAAAATATCAGTATTTTTCACAGCAACAGTCACTTTGTGAAACTTCAGCAGCGAATCACTGCTGCTACCCGAGGATTGCAAAGTCAACTTTTGTTTCTGCAGCTTAGAATGTTTCTTGTCAAAATCATATTTAAAACCTAACTGAATGCCACTACCTTTCAAAGACTCTAGAGGACTGGTTAAACTAGCAGCAAACTTTTCAATTGCGGCACTTTCACCCAAAATAGATTGTAAGTGATGTCGCAAAATAATTTCAATTTCTCTAATTTGGTTGCAGAACCTAGTTGCAACTTCCGCAGTAAAATTGACTGTAGCGCAATCTGCTTGAGATTCCAAATCGCCCAAGGGTGGCTGCACTGGTAATTTAGCAATATCGGCAGCAATAGCATCAATATCGATGGACAAGCAAGGGCGATCGTCCGCAATAGTAAACGGGTTTTTGTCTGGCAAAACTTCTAAAATTTTGTCCAGTAAATCGCCGTAATCTACGGGAATTAAATCGCTGTCTTCTATTTTTAAGATGTTCACCCTGTTACTTCCTTTGGCTAAGATTAAGGGTTTGGCATTTCTTGCCTAGGGTGGCGGATGATGTTGAGAACAATATGTACAACAAATTGCACCCAGAATTAAGTACATCTGTCTGTCGAATTATCCCCGCAAGGACACGGCAGTGCCGTGTCCCTACCTATAATCTATGCGTACTTCATTTACCAACAAAGTGCTGTATTTTAAGTAGTTACCCACTTAAGTAGTTGTCCATTCCCAACTATCAACTCTCAACTATCAACTCTCAACTATTTACAATGCTTGAATCCACTCTTTCACTTGATACTCCGTCCAGATTCCATTTACCCAATACGGATCGGTTTCAACTAACTGACGGACTGCGGCTTCATCTGCGGCTTCGTAAATTGCAAAAACCTTAGTTAAATCTTTAGTAGGCCCGATCGTCATTAATACTCCCGCCTCTTTTTGCTTGCTAAGTCCGGCTAAATGTGCATCTCGAAACGGCGCGCGTTTTTCGAGCACATCTTCGCAGTAACTTCCCCACATTACATATTTAGTCACGGTTGGACACCTCGGATGAGTTTGTTGGAACTGTATTGTACAATAAGAGTAACTCGCTCTCACTCAAATTTCAAGAATTAAGATTGATGAACAGCAGTGAGCGCGGAGGCTGCGGAGGAAGAGGGCTAAGAGAGAGGTTAGATAGATTGTTGCAGGCTAAAAACAATTGCTAAAAACAATTGCTAAAAACAATTGCTAAAAATAACCTAACGTGAGAAGATCGAAAAGAATATAGAAATTGAGGAGTTAAGATTCTTGGTAACAGTTAAATGTCGGGGTAGGACTTTCTCTAACATTCAAGCCGCGATCTTTGACAAAGATGGCACTCTGGAAGATTCTCAGGAGTTTTTGAGAAATTTGGGGATT
>JBOFTL010000686.1:0-8888 GCA_051652045.1 Microcoleus sp.
GGGGAGCTGGCGGACGCTGTTGTGTCATATGCGCTACCTAATAAGTAGTTTGCGAAAAGACGGATGCGATCGGACGATTTGCACAATTCGAGCAATACTGCACTGAATTGCGACTATCTGCCACAATTCTTAACTATTCACATAACTCTATCTCAAGAGGTGCAAAATTGTTGCGCCAAAATGGAAAAATTATGCCGATCGCCAGATACAAACTCAATAGGACTTACGCATTAATACCCAAGAAACTGAGTTCTTCACCAAGATTCAAGGCTGCAATAAGTAGATTCTCGTAAAAAAATCAGTTGCTGCATCCACAGCGATCGATTAATTGACTCCATCAAGTACATTTGGATAAATCTCTAATAAATCAAATATGAATTCTGTTGATTTGGCTGTTACTCCAGCTTTAGAACAGGCAAAGCTGATCCGCGATCGAGAAGTGTCGCCTTTAGAATTGGTCAATTTGTACTTGGAACGGATCGATCGACTCAATCCCCAACTCGGCAGTTATGTTACCGTAACAGTCGATCGGGCGATCGAGCTTGCCAAAGTTCAGACAGAAAAGTTAGCAGGGTCGATCGTCCCTGCAGAATTGCCACCTTTTTTCGGGGTGCCGATCGCGATTAAAGATTTGACCCCGGTGGCTGGAGTTCCCTGCACCTACGGCGTTGGGGCTTTGTTGAATAACATTTCTAGCTACAGCGAATCAGTAGTCATGCGGATCGAAGCAGCAGGATTTAATATTTTGGGCAAAACCGCAACTTCTCAAATCGGTTCCCTGCCCTACACCGAACCCGAAGGTTTTCCACCGGCGCGGAATCCTTGGAATTTAGAATACACTCCTGGCGGTTCCAGCGGTGGTTCAGCGGCCGCCGTAGCAGCGGGTTTGGGCGCGATCGCCCAAGGTTCGGACGGTGGCGGTTCGATTCGAGGTCCGGCATCCTGCTGCGGTTTGGTGGGCATTAAACCCTCGCGGGGGCGCGTTTCCTGGGCTCCTGTAGGAGATTACCTCAGCGGTATTTCTGCCAACGGCCCTCTAGCCCGCACTGTAGCTGATGCCGCCGCACTTTTGGACGTGATGTCAGGCTACATGACGGGCGATCCGTACTGGCTGGCAAATCCAAATCCATCTTTTCTGGAGGCTGCAACTCAAAAGTTAGGTAAGTTGCGGATTGCTTTTTCTACGGCAGTTCCTCCTTTGGGCGAGGCTGCTGCTGAGTGCGGGCAAGCGGTACTCGATACGGTTAAGTTACTAACAGATTTGGGTCACGATGTAGAACCTGAATGTCCCGATTTTACTGGTTTAGTCGAGCCGTTTACGGCAATTTGGCAGTCTGGGGCGGCAGCAAGTGGAATTCCAGGCCCGGCTTTGGAACCGATGAATCGTTGGTTGTTGGAAAAGAATCTTTCGGCTGGTGAATATTTGCGGGCGGTCAATCAAATGCAGGTGATTGCGAGGCGAATTGTCGGATTTTTTGAGAGTTTTGATGCTTTAATCTTGCCTGTTTATATGCAGCCTACAATCCGGGTTGGAGAATGGGCAAATTTGAGTTTTGAGGAAACTTTGGCGCGGATTATTCATTGGGTTGCTCCTTGTCCGCCGTTTAATGCTAGCGGTCAACCTTCGATCGCGATTCCTGCTGGTTTGGACGGTAATGGTTTGCCGATCGGGATTCAAATTGTGGGGCGGCCGGCGGCGGAAGCTACGATTATTGCTTTGGCGGCGCAGATTGAAGCTGCGAAACCTTTTCCGGTTTTGGATTTGAACCGCTGATGCAGGCAGATTAACGCGGATTAACGCAGATAAGACGCGGATCTGTTGCAGCTAAAACAGTTACTATCAATAATTCTGACTTGGTAAGGAGCCAGTAATTTTGGTGGAAAAACTCCGAGAAACTGCATCATATCGGCCAGAGAGGCAGCAGTTTCTCGCAAATATAGCCGAAGGCAGAAGGCAGAAGGCAGAGGGAATCATAGTAACGCTTTGGGCGATCTAAAATGTCAAGAGCCGTCGGGCGCGGTTGCTATCAATTCGAGTTGTTCAGTGTTGAGTATTTGTTTCATTAAGGCTCGTACCATTTACTGACAAAGTTGTAAGTACATTTTTGCAACCATATCTTCAGGATTGACTTGCAAACATTGCTTGAAAAGTCGCATAGCTTCTTCTATATTAGAGCCATGATAGGCAACGATCGCCCGTTCAAAATCAGTTTTATTGGCTAACTTTCCCGCTCGCAATTCGGGCAAATCGGCATCGAATACCTCATACACGCCTACCCATTCCGATTTTCCCTTGACTCGCGCCCGATCGATCGATCGAATGTGATAGTTTTCAGGATTTTTTAATGCCATAAACGTGCGATTGCTAATCAACAAAGGCACGCCGTACTGTTTGGTCAATCCTTCCAAGCGAGAGGCTAAATTCACCGCATCGCCGATGACAGTTCCATCCATCCGAGATTCACCGCCCACCGTTCCTAAGATTAACGTCCCCGTATTAATTCCAATACCAATTTTGATGGGCGGGCGATCGGGTCTGGTGCGCGTGCTATTGTATTCAGTTAGCCTTTGTAACATGGAAATTCCGGCCGTGACGGCCCGATCGGCATCTCCGCTAAATAAAGCCATGATGGCATCTCCAATATATTTATCAATAAACCCGTGATTTTCGATAATCGCCGGTTCCATGCAAGAAAGATAACCGTTAATAAACTTAAAGTTTTCGTCTGGTGTCATCTTTTCTGAGAGAGTTGTAAAATCTCTAATGTCTGAAAATAACACCGAAATTTCTTGCTGAATTTGGTCGCCTAATTGAATATCCAAAAAGCTATCTTTTTCTAATAATTGAAGAAATTGGCGCGGCACAAAGCGCAAGAAAGATTCATTTAGGGCTTGTAAATAACTTTCTTTTTCTTGAAGTTCTGCAATCAGTTTAGATTGCTGGCGAGTCAGGGCTGCTAACTCTTGATTCATTTGAACTAATTTAGCATTTTTCTGTGCTATTTCCTTATCTTGACTGTAACTGTAGATTGCTTCTGTTACCGTCAGTCTCAAATCTTCATCCTGCCACGGCTTACCGAGATAGCGGTAGAGTTTAGCGTGTTTGACCGCATTAGCAACTGCTTCAATGGTGGCTTGACCGGTCAGCATTACTTTCAGCGTTTTTGGGGAAATTTCGTGCACGCGGCGCAAAAGTTCGTCTCCCTTCATATCCGGCATAATATAATCGGAAATAATCAAGGGAATTTCATCGCCACCTTCAATTAATTCTTCAAGTAACTCTAGCGCATCCTCTCCACCTTCAGCAATTTCAACTCGATACTCTTCTGCAAACGCTTTTCTCAGTTCAGCTTTGAGACTTGTTAAAATAGTAATTTCATCATCTACACAAATAATTACAGGTCTTTTAGCAGGTTTTGTCATAGTTTTGCGAGTCCAGATCTAACAGTCTCGATCAGTTCATCTTCCGACCAAGGTTTAAACAAACATTTATGTAGCTTGGCTTCGGCATAAGCCCGATCGATCGCGACTCTATCTGCTTGTCCAGTTAATAAAATTTTGACAATATTCGGAAAATTTTGATGGACGCGGATTAGAAATTCGTCGCCTTTCATTCCCGGCATCAGCCAATCTGAGACAATTAATAAAATGCTCACTTTGTCTTCATTTAATTCGTCGATAATATCTAACGCTTCCTCCGCATCTTGGGCAACTTCATAAAGATACGAACTACCTAATGCTTTTCTCAATTGGACTTTCAAGCTTTCTAAAATGACGGCTTCATCATCGACACACAAAATTACTGGTTTAGGCATGGTAGTTAAAGAGTTGAGAGTTGATAGTTGATAGTTAATAGTTGAGAGTAGGGGCGGTGCCCCCGTGCCCGCCCGAGTGTGTAGGGGCGGTGCCCCCGTGCCCGCCCGAGTGTGTAGGGGCGGCGCCCCCCTGCCCGCCCTGATAGTTGATAGTTGATAGGTTGGTAGTGCGAGTGTCCCCGACGCGAATAGTTTACTCTTAATTGTAAACTGTTTAAGAGTCACTATTTGGTTTGAGATTCATGCTTAATGAAACTGTAAATGTTGTTTGTCCTGGGACAGAATGCACTTCAATTTCACCTTGATGTTTTTTAACGATTTTGCGGACGATATCTAATCCCAAACCGCTACCTTCACCGGGGGGTTTCGTAGTAAAGAAAGGTTCAAAAATGCGCGGTTTAATCTCTTCGGGAATTCCTTTGCCGCTATCGGTAATTCTGACTTTGACGAATCCTGCCTCCTGGGTTACATCGATCGCGAGTTTTCCCCTATTATCCATTGCTTGAATCGCATTATGAATCAGATTTGTCCAGACTTGATTGAGTTCGTCCGGGTAGCAATAAATTGGGGGAATTTCGGCGTAGTTTTGTACGACTTCAATTCCCTGTTTGATAGAATTTTGATAGAGGGTCAAAACAGTTTCGATTCCTTCAGTCAAATTCGATTTAAATAGCTCATCGGTTTGGTCGTAGTGCGCGTAACTTTTTAAAGCAAATACAACTTTAGAGGCGCGTTCGGCTGAAATTTCGATCGTATTGCTGCCTCGCTGTAACCCAGAAAGATTGTAAGCAAACTCGATCAGTTTCTGACTGTCAGCACGAGTCAGAATCGGTAAAAATATTTCGATATTTTCATGAAGTTTCATATCCGACAGCGTATCAGCTACGGTATCTGCATCTGGTATTTCCATCTCTTCTAGCTGGCGGGTTAATGCTCGCTTGAATTTGCGAGAGTCTTTGACAGAAACTGTCGCTTTATTGTTAATAGAATTCAAGGTCATTTGGAGAATCAATTGAACTTCTTGAGGAGAAAGTGTATCGAGAATGCGGGGCAAATCTTCAAAGATTTCTTGCAGGTACTTAGAGATGTTATTGACTGACGATCGAATCGCACCCAAAGGTGTATTGACTTCGTGAGCGATGCCTGCAATCAGTTGTCCGAGTGCTGCCATTTTTTCGGATTGAACGAGCTCGTCTTGAGTGGCTTGCAGTTGCTCTAACGTGTTAGCTAATTCCTGATTTGTTTGAGCGAGTTCCTCGTTTTTGGACTGCAAGTTATTTTGAAGTCGCTGCAAGGCTAAATGAGTTTCGACGCGGGCTAAAACTTCTTCTACCTGAAAGGGTTTGGTTACGTAATCTACACCTCCAACTCCAAAGGCTTTCACTTTATCCAGCACGTCATTGAGGGCGCTGATAAAGATGACTGGAATATCCCGCGTTTTGGGATCGGATTTGAGCTTGGTGCAGACTTCATAGCCATCCATTTGCGGCATATTAATATCGAGCAAAATCAAATCAATCGGGGCGCTTTGAGTGGCAGATAGAGCTTGAAATCCATCTTTAGCGGGTCGGACTTTATATCCGCGTTCTGTTAAAATTCCGACAAGTAGCTGTAAGTTAGCTAAAGTATCATCGACCACTAAAATATTAGCAGATAAATTTGCACTTGAGTTATTCATGATTTTTATACCACTTAAAAATTCAAATTACAATTAGCCGATAGCTTCGATCGAAGCTGCAATTTTGCCGTATTCAAACTCATTCGCTAATGCCAAAAACGCATCTCCTATCGGGGCATTTATCGCTTTAACTTCCTGAATGATTCGGTCTACTTCACCGATATCCGAACTTTTCGCCGAAGTGGCTAAATTTGCCAGTAATTCCGGCGGTAAAGTCTTGATAGCTTCGGGAGCAAGCACGTCTTTGATTTCAGTTTTAGATAAAACCTGAGCTGCTTTATTGCTGGGTTCTTCATAAATATAACGCACTCCGATATGTTTGTTCATTGCTGTAAAAATTTCTTGCTCGCGGAACGGTTTTCGCATAAAGTCATCGCATCCCGCCGATAAAACCACTGCTCTTTCTTCTTCAAGAACGCTTGCTGTTAAAGCAATAATGGCTGTAGCTTGTCCCTTAATCGTTGATTTAATTTGCTGCGTTGCAGTGTAGCCATCCATCACCGGCATTCTCATGTCCATCCAGATCAGATGCGGCTCCCATTCATGCCAAATATCCACAGCTTCCTTACCGTTACTAGCTTCTTTCAATTCAAATCCGAAGGGATTGAGCAATTGAACTAATAACTGACGGTTGAGAGATTTATCATCAACAATTAGAATGCGATATCGGGGTTGATTCGGTTCGAGGGCGATGACGCGGCGCTTGTTTTGTTGTGCTTCATCTTCAGCCTCATCGACCGCCTGCGTTGTAACATCGAACTTGAAAATCGTGCCAACTCCTACTTGGCTGCTGACGGTGACATCACCACCCATAAGCTGCACGAATTGACGGCTGATTGCCAATCCCAATCCAGTTCCTTCTTGGGAGTTTTTACCTGAAGAAGTTTGCATGAAAGCTTCAAATAATTTATCTAATTCTTCCGCTGCAATTCCCGCACCCGTATCTTCAACTTCAAAATAAATTTGTTGCCGATCTCCTGCTATTACCTGAGAATTTTCTGCGGCTTCACCTGCACCCAGCAATCCTTTATCAGTACAAACTCGCACCGAAACGCCACCTTCTGCTGTAAATTTAATCGCATTGTTCAACAAGTTAATCAAAATTTGTCGGAGTTTAACTTGGTCGGTTCGCACGTAGCGGGGAACGTCAGGACTGCGCTCGAATAGCAATTGCAATCCCGCATCATCTGCTTTGAGGCGGAACATATCTTCTACATCATCGAGCAAGCGATAGAGATCGAAGTTTTTTTCATTAATCGTGGTGCGTCCGGCTTCAATTTTTGAAAGGTCCAAGACTTGGTTAATTAATGTCAGTAAGTGTTCGCCACTGCGGGTAATAATGCCGACATTATCGAGATGTTCCGATGGGAGCGATCGACTTCTGAGCATGATTTGAGCGAAACCTAAAATTGCGTTCAAGGGCGATCGCAATTCGTGGCTCATATTGGCAAGAAACGAGCTTTTTGCTTGGTTGGCAACTTCGGCTTTTTCTTTAGCAACTTCCAGTTGTTGGTTCGATGTTGCTAATTCGGCGGTGCGTTCTTGAACTTTTTGTTCTAAAGTTTCAAATGACTCTTGCAACTGCTGCGCCATACTGTTGAAAGATTTTGCTAATTCCCCCAACTCGTCGCTGCGAGATAGTTCTACAGTTTGATCCCACTCTCCTTTAGCAATTTGTTTAGCTGAGGTATTGAGGCTTAAAATTGGATTTGTCACCCACCGGGCGGTGAGAATTCCGATAACAATTGCTGCGCTTAATGCCGCCAAACATAATAACGCTGTCGTGCGGTTGTTGGCCTGAATTTGTTCCATGAAATCGGCTTCAGGAACGACGACGACGATCGACCAATCAATGCCGCGCGAATCTTGCAGCGGGGTGACTTGGATGAACTGTTTCTCTCTGAGAATAGTGGTAGTAAGTTGTTGATTGGAGGCGATTTTTTCTGATTTTTTTGAGTTTTGAGAGAGATATTGTGCTGTCTGGCGAATTAAGGGAATATTACTTTCTATTGCCATCAGCCGCTTTTCTACTTTGCCATCTTTACCCCGCACAAATGGCTCTTCCTGGGTCGAAGATGCGACGATCGCCCCGGTTCGATCGATGATAAATGTTTGTCCAGAACGACCGATTTTCAGCCCTTGCAGAAAGGTATTAATATGAGATAAAACAAAATCTGTGCCGGCGACACCGCGCAGAGTATTATCTTCATTGTAGACAGGTTGGGCGATGGTAACTTTCAATCTCGGCTCTTTAAAATCGAGATAAATATCGCTCCAAACGGCTTTGCCTGCCTGTTGAGCATTCTGATACCAAGGTCGAACTCTCGGGTCGTATTTTTTACCAATTTCTAATAGTTTATCGGGATTCCCTCGATCGTCCGCTGAGAAACTGTGAAACTTATATTCAGTTTTTTCACTGACATTACTGATTTGCCAAGTTCGATCGCCTTGAAATCCCAAACCCGTAAATTCGCCTTGACTGCTGCCAAAATATAAGGCAGAAACTTGGATTCGATCGAACAAAAATCGCTGACTCCAAAATTGGCGCGTTAAACTTGCCGTTTCATTTAAATTAATTTGACCGAGTTCGATCGCCGTAGCATTCGTTTGAGTAATGACGCGCGGTGCTTCGAGATAATGAAGCAATCCTTGCCCGATGCGATCGCTAATTTCGGATCGCAATTGAGTGGCGACATTATTAACGGCTTGCTGTCCGTTTTTAAAAGATAGATATCCTACCAAACCAACTGCACCGAAAACTTGGGCAGTGAAGGGAACTATGAGAACCGCGCGCAGCGGTAACTTTCCAGAGAGTTTACCGAAGTTGGATTTGATAGTTTTAATTAATTTAATTAACATAGGTGGAATGATTAACGTCGAAGCAAACGTATCAAAACGATGTAATTGTAAGCAAATAAATCCACCCTGTCAAAATAATAGTCTTTGTTTTGAGAGTTTTTGTCAAAGTTAACGCAGGCACTTTTTAGGTATTTACCATCTTGAGTTATATTGACAGGCGTGCAAGACCTGAGTTGTATTGCAGGTTTTTGCGAAGCTCGATCGCCCCCAACCTAAAAAAAACTATACAAAACGTTACGAATTTTGCTAGCATCGTGGCGAGTCCGTTTAAGTAGCCGACTAACCTTCTCAAACAAGCAGTATGAGTCAACCTCCACCAACCACGCCAGCCTCCTCAGATCCCGCCGAAACACCTACGCCTCCGGCTAACACTCCGCCTCCACCGAGTTATGTCAAGCTGGCGATGCGGAATATGGTGCGGAAGCGGGGGACTTCCCTGTTTCATTTCGCTTTGACAGCGATCGGACTTTTAGGCGTACTCATCGGTTTGGCTTTTCTCGATCGCTATTTCAATTCTTAATCGGGGATGCAACCGA
>JBOFTL010000687.1:0-4621 GCA_051652045.1 Microcoleus sp.
ATCGTCTATCGCCCGAACAGCAAGCAATTCTCAAACAGCGACAAATGAGAAAAAAAGCCCAACAAAATACTGATTCTCAACCAGTCAAAAATCAAAAATCAGAAACCAAACAACCCCCCGCTAGCGACAGCGAAACACCTCCTCCTACTACTGACACAGAATAAACCAATTACCAGTTCCCTCCGCTGCGATCGGTTCATTTCCAATTCCCAATTCCCAATTTCCAATTCCCAATTTCCAATTTCCAATTCCCAATTTCCAATTCCCAATTTCCAATTCCCAATTTCCAATTCCCAATTCCCAATTCCCAATTCCCAATTCCCAATTCCCAATTCCCCATGTTAATCATCATCAGCAACATTATCGCAATTTACCGCAAAGAACTGCAAAGCTATTTTGCATCACCCTTAGCCTACGCGATCGCAGCAGTTTTTTGGCTGATTACCGGATACTTTTTAATAGCAATCCTCCTCGCACCCGACGGCTTAATTCCCCAAGTAGGCGCCAGAGATCAAATGGGGATTACCGACCCACCAATCGACGTTCCCTACGAATTTCTGCAAATATTCCTGCGAACTATGGGTTCCCTTTCATTATTCGTATTGCCCGCACTTTCAATGGGGCTTTACGCAGAAGAACGCAAGCGAGGAACGCTAGAACTTTTAGCCACATCACCCTTAACCAACTGGGCAGTTGCTACCGGCAAACTGCTCGGCGTACTCACATTTTACATCACAATGTTAATCCCCCCGATCGTCTGCCAAGCGATCGCCCTAAACTTTTCCAACCCACCCTTACCTCCCGCTGTACTTTTAATCGGACACGGCGGTTTAATCCTGCTAGCGGCGGGGGTATTGTCCCTGGGAATGTTTATTTCTTCCCTGACAGACAGCACGATCTTATCAGCAATTCTCACCTTCACTCTCGTATTATTTCTCTGGGTAATCGACGCAGCAGCTAACGCAGTTGGCGGCCCCGTCGGTACAGCATTAGGACATCTGTCATTAGTGACAAATTACACCAACCTCGTCAAAGGAGTTGTCGATATCAGCAGTTTAACCATGTTTGTCAGTTACATTATTTTAGGAGTATTTCTCACCGCCCAGTCGATCGACGCCTTGCGCTACCAGCGTTCTTAGTTAGCGATCTTACTAATTACTTTCAACCATGAAATTTATCAATCCTAAAATCGACTTAGCGTTCAAAAAAATATTTAGTAGCAGCAACAGCAAAGACATACTGATTAATTTTTTAAACGCCATTCTCTATGAAGGACAGTCGATCGTCGAAGACCTAGAAATTAACGACCTTACCGAAGCAGCAGAAATTTATGGAGTCAAAGACACCTACCTAGATGTCAAAGCCAGAACGAACGACGGCAGAATTGCGATCGTTGAAATTCAAGTAATTAACGTTCCCTCATTTGGCAGAAGAGTTTTGTACAATACTGCTGAAACCTATGCCATGCAGTTAACACCAGAGGAACGCTACGAAAAATTAAAACAAGTAATTGCCTTGAAAATTGTAGATTTTGAAATGTTTGAAAATCAGACAGACGTAATTTCGCGGTTTGTTTTTCAAGAAAAGCAAAAACAATTCGACTATCCAGATACCGAAATTGAGTTGGTATTTGTAGAGCTGCCAAAATTTAACAAAGAATTGAAAGATTTAAAAAATGCAGCAGAACGCTGGATTTATTTTATTAAAAATGCCAATCTTTTGAAAGAAATTCCGCAATATTTTAGTCAATTTCCCGAAATAAATCGAGCTTACAAAAGTGCAACAGCAGACAATTTCAGCCAGCAAGAATTAGCAGAAATGCACAATCAGGAATTGTGGATTCAAGACCAGCGAAGTGCGATCGAAATGGCAAGAGAACAGGCAACGCAAACAGCGCAAGTATCATTAATATTGCGCCAAATAATGAAGCGCTTAGGTGCGATCGAACCCGAAGCAGAAAATCGCATCCGCGTGCTATCATTAGCCCAATTAGAAAACCTAGGAGATGAAGTGTTAGATTTCAAAACTCCCTCAGATTTAACAGCATGGTTTCAAGCTAACTCGATATAAAATCATCCACTAAAACCCAAAAAGTTGCACCAGATAATTACCTATGAAAATTAGCAAAACCCCTTGGAGATACATTTTTTGGCTGGGTCCCCTACTGATAGCTGCAGGCGTCACAGCAGCAACAGTATCGTCAAAATGGGAACCCCTAACAATCGGTTTAGTAATTGCCGGCATCGTGACGATCGGACTGTGGATAATATTCTTAGCTTACGAACAAGGATTTTGGGGAAGGCGTTCCACTCAGGCCAGCGCTAACGCCATAGTTTCAACCGCAGCCGTATTGATGATTCTCGCCCTAATTAACTTTCTAGCTGTTCGCTATGCTACCCGCATCGACTTAACCGAAAGCAAACAATTTACCCTCGCCCCCCAAACGCAACAAATCCTGCGCAACCTGCAACAACCGGTGAATGTTTGGGTTTTCGATCCCACCCAAAATCCCCAAATCAAAGAATTGCTGGAAAATTACAAACGTGAAGGAGGCAAAAATTTTAATTACGAATTTGTAGACCCCCTAGGTCAGCCCGGAAAAGCCCGCGAATTTAACATCACCAGCATCGGAGAAATCTACCTGCAAGCAGGTAATAAAAAACAGTTGTTGCAAAAAGGCGGCACTGCATTTGGCAGCGATCCGAATCAGGGACTTTCTGAAATCAAACTTACCAACGGTTTAGAAGAAATTCTCAGCACGCGCACTCCAGTAGTTTACTTCATGCAAGGTAAGGGAGAGCGCGAACTGCAAGAAGGTCAAGGTGGCATCGGACAAGCAGAAAAAGTATTGAAAGACAAATACTATACCGTCCAAGTGATGAATTTAGCAGAAACCAAAGAAGTGCCGGAAAATGCCAATACTTTAATTATTGCCGGACCGACAAAACCTTTCGCCGATGCAGAAATTCAAGCACTAAAAGCTTATCTCGATCGCGGCGGCAGTTTATTTTTAGCGATCGACCCGGCCACTAACACCGGACTGGACAAATTTCTGGAAGAATGGGGCGTCAAATTAGATACCCGTTTGGCCATCGATGCTTCCGGTACCGGTCAAAGATTCGGCTTAGGACCGACAGTTCCCACAGTCAGGCGTTACGGTTCCCATCCGATTACTCAAAGTTTCGGCACCGGTATTTCCTTCTATCCATTTGCGCGCGCCGTGGAAACCACCGCAGTAGCCGGGATCGAACAAACGCCGCTGATTTGGACCAGTGAAGAAAGTTGGGCCGAAAGCGATTTGACCACCAGAAAATTAGAATTCGACCCCAAGACCGATCGCCAAGGCCCGCTAGTATTGGGTGTAGCATTAGTGCGATCGAATGCTGCTACCACCCCATCAACTACCTCTCCCTCTCCATCAACTACCTCTCCATCTCCCTCCCCCACACTCTCACCCGTAGCACCTTCACCCACAGACTCGCTGACGGAAGAATCGCCCTTACCATCCCCCACAACTTCGCCGACAACTTCACCAACTTCACCGTCGCCGACAACTTCGCCGACAGTTTCCCCAACCTCACCGTCACCGACAGCATCGCCGACAACATCACCGACAGTATCGCCGACAGTATCCCCAACCTCACCGCCGCCAACAACATCGCCGAGAACTTCTCCAACCTCATCGCCATCGCCGACAGTTTCTCCAACTTCACCATCGCCGGCAACTTCCCCGACAACATCGCCAACAACATCGCCGACAGTTTCCCCAACCTCACCGTCACCGACAACATCGCCGACAACATCGCCGACAGTTTCTCCAACCTCACCCTCACCGACAGCTTCGCCAATCAGCTACTCGCCAATCAGCTACTCAGTAATTGTCGCCCAGGAAGCTACGCCTCCAACAGTCCCAACAGCATCTCCAACAGTATCTCCAACAGTATCTCCAACCGCATCTCCCAGCCCAATCCCAACTTCCCCCGAAACTTCAACTTCTGAGAAAGTATCGCGAATGGTAGTAATCGGAACTTCTCAATTTGCTGCTAACGGTTGGTTCGATCAACAACTTAACAGCGACGTATTTCTCAACTCAGTCAGTTGGCTGAGCAAACCCGACCAGCAAAGCTTTTCTATCAGTCCGAAAAAATCTACCAACCGCCGCATTAACATGACAGTCGTGCAAGTAGGATTGTTAGTTTTAAGTTGGTTGATTGCGCCCTTACTCGGACTGTTAATTGGCGGTACTCTCTGGTGGAAAAGAAGGTAGAGAATAGGGGAGAGGGGGAGAGGGGGAGAGGGGGAGAAGAGAAGAGGGGGGGAGGGTGAGAATAAGAGCAAATTAGCTAAACAGACGGGAATCCCCACACTATACCGCCTCGGTTAGTGTGGGATGAGAGTCGCGTGAGACTGTGATTCCACCCGTAAGCAATCTAAATAATTGTAGATTTTAGCAGCGGACTGGTGGATGAGGATCCGAACAAACTCTTGATTCAATAAATTGTTAATCAACTTGCTAGGCGAGCGTGATAAAATAACACTCACCTTGCATCATCAAGATCGAAATGCAATGAAGGTAACGTATCAGTATCGATTCTATCCAGACACCAATCAAAAACAGCAG